>JAPSFT010000024.1 GCA_035063765.1 Deltaproteobacteria bacterium | reverse complement strand
CCCGCAGCCGGAGGCTCCCATGGCTGCGCCCCCAAGAGCAGACGCCACCCCCCACGCGCGCCCGCGCAAGAGCGCCCCCGCCAGAGGCTCCCACGGCAGCGCCCCCAAGAGCAGACGCCAACCCCCCACGCGCGCCCTCGCAAACGCGGCCCCAGCCGGCGGCTCAGCTGCCGCCCTCGCCCCCCGCGCGAAGCCCACGAGGCCCCGAGCGGCCAGCTGCAGCCGCCCGCCCGAAGCTCCCTCTCCCCCTCCCGCTACTCCACCGTCACGCTCTTGGCCAAATTGCGCGGCTGATCGACGTCGGTGCCCTTCAGCATCGCGACGTGGTAGGCGAGCAGCTGGAGCGGCACCGTCACCAGCACCGCCGTCAGGTACTCGCCCAGGTCCGGCACGTAGATCACGTCGTTCGCCTTCTGGGCGATCGCTTCGTCGCCCTCGCTCGCGACCGCGATCACCATCCCGTCGCGCGCGCGCACCTGCTCGAGGTTCGAGACCACCTTGTCGTAGATGGGGCTCCGGTTCGCGATCACGACCACCGGCATCTTCTCGTCGATCAGCGCGATCGGGCCGTGCTTCATCTCACCGGCCGCGTAGGCCTCGGCGTGGATGTAGGAGATCTCCTTGAGCTTGAGCGCGCCCTCGAAGGCGATCGGCACCATCGCGCCCCGGCCCAGGTACAGGAAGTCCTGGGCGTGCATGTACTTGCGCGCGATCTGCTCGACGTGGCCGTCGAGCTGGAGCGCCTGCTCGACGAGCCGCGGCAGCCGCATCAGGTCCTGCACGCGGCGGCGCGCCTCGTCGCGGGCGAGCTTGCCGCGCACGAGGCCCAGCTTCACCGCCAGCATGTAGAGCGCCACCACCTGGGTCGTGAAGGCCTTGGTGCTGGCGACGCCGATCTCGGGGCCGGCGTGGGTGTAGAGCACGTCGTGGCTCTCGCGCGCGATCGTCGCGTCGCGCACGTTGCAGACCGCCAGCACCCGCGAGCCCTGCGCCTTGCCCTCGCGCAGCGCCGCCAGCGTGTCGGCGGTCTCGCCCGACTGCGAGACGGGGATCACCAGCACCTCCGGGCCGAGGATCGGGTTGCGGTAGCGGAACTCGCTCGCGAGATCGACCTCGCAGGGAAGCCCCGCGAGCTGCTCGATCATGTACTTGCCGACCAGGCAGGCGTGCCACGCCGTCCCGCACGCCACCAGCGCGACGCGGCGGATCGCCGCCACCTTCGCCGGTGAGAGGTCGATGCCGTTCAGGTCGAGGTCGCCCTCGGCCTCCAGCACCCGGGTGCCGATCGTGTCGGTGATCGCGCGCGGCTGCTCGTAGATCTCCTTCTGCATGAAGCGGTCGTAGCCGCCCTTCTCGGCCGAGACCGGGTCCCAGCCGATCGCGCGCGGCTCGCGGTCGATCGGGCGTCCCTCGCGATCGAGGAGCTGGACGGCGTCCTCGGAGAGCACGGCGAACTCGCCATCCTCGAGGAACAGCATCTGGCGCGTGTAGGGCAGGATGGCCGGGATGTCGCTCGCGAGGTAGCTCTGCTTCTCGGCGAGGCCGAGCACGATCGGGCTGCCCCCGTGCTTCGCCACGACGATGTGGTCGGGATCGGTCTCGGAGAGCACGCCGAAGGCATAGGACCCCACCACCCGCGCGCAGGCCTCGCGCACCGCGCGGACGAGGTCGCTGCCGGCCCGGAGCCGGTCGTCGATCAGGTGGGCGATCAGCTCGGTGTCGGTGTCGGAGGCGATCGGGTGGCCGTCGGCTTCGAGCTCGGCGCGCAGCTCGCGGTAGTTCTCCATGATGCCGTTGTGGACCACCACGACCGAGCCCGCCTTGTGCGGGTGCGCATTGCGTTCGGAGGGCTTGCCGTGCGTGGCCCAGCGCGTGTGGCCGATGCCGACCCGCCCGGCCAGCGGCCGGTCCCGCAGCGCGGACTCGAGGTTGGCGAGCTTGCCGACGGCCCGGCGGATCGCGATCGCCCCGCTCTCGAAGATGGCAACGCCCGCGGAGTCGTAGCCGCGGTACTCGAGCCGGCGCAGGCCGTCGAGCAGCACCTCGTGGGCGCGCGGCTCGCGCCCGACGTAGCCGACGATTCCACACATGGCCTACTCCTCCGCCTTCCTCGGCTTCTTCTTCGGGGGTCGCTTCCGGTCCGCCCAGCCCTCGACGTTGCGCTGCCGTTCGCGGGCCACCGCGAGCGCTCCGTCGGGCACCGGGCCGGTGATCGTCGAGCCGGCCGCCACGTAGGCGCGGTCGCCGATCCGGACCGGCGCGATCAGGTTCGCGTTGCAGCCGACGAAGGCATGGGCGCCGACCTCGGTGCGGTGCTTCTGCTCCCAGTCGTAGTTCACCGTGATCGCGCCGCAGCCGAAGCTCGCGCCCTCCCCCACGTCGGCGTCGCCGATGTACGACAGGTGGTCGGCCTTCACGCCGGCCCCGAGACGGCTGTTCTTGAGCTCGACGAAGTTGCCGATCCGCACCCCCGACGCGAGCCGGTTGCCCGGGCGCAGGTGCGCGGACGGGCCGACCACGACGTCGTCCGCCAGCTCCGACGACTCGATCACCGTGTGGGCCCGGATCCGGCAGCGCTCGCCGATCCGCGTGGGACCGGTGATCACGACGCCGGGCTCGATCACCGTGTCACGCCCCACCTCGACGTTCCAGTCGAGCCAGGCGGCCCCGGGGTCCACGAAGGTCACGCCGGCGTCCATCAGCCGCTCGGCCACGCGGCGGCGCGCTTCCACGTTCGCGCGCGCGAGCTCCGCGCGCGTGTTGATGCCGAGCGCCTCCTCGGCGTCGTCCAGGCAGAGCGCGTCGAGCGAGCGCCCCTCGCGCACGGCGATCTTCACGATGTCCGTCACGTAGAGCTCGCCCTGGGCGTTGCGGTCGTCGACCTGCTCCAGGGCCTTCCACAGGAACTCCGCGTCCACCAGGTACACACCGGTGTTGCCCTCGCGGAGGCGGCGCTCCTCGGGCGTCGCGTCCACCAGCTCGACGATGCGCTCCACGCGCCCGTCCGGCCCACGCACGATCACGCCGGGCATCGGCTCGGGCGCCGAGAGGATCAGCAGGTCGTGCCCGGCAGCCGCCTTGCGCTCGCGCATCCGCACGATCGTGTCGAGGCGCAGGAGCGGCGTGTCGCCGTAGAGGATCAGGACGTCGCCGCGGAAGCCCGCGAGCGCCGGGCGCGCCATCTGGACCGCGTGGCCCGTGCCACGCCGCTCCGGCTGCTCGACGAAGCGCACCCGGCCGTCGCGGAACAGGGGATGGGCGGCGAAGACCTCCCGCACCTTGTCGGCGTCGCGCCCCACCACGACCACGCCGCGCTCGGCGTCGAGCGCGGCCGCGAGCTCGAGCGGGAAGGCCAGCATGGGCCGCCCGGCGACCTCGTGCAGCACCTTCACGAGGCCCGACTGCATCCGCTTGCCCTGGCCCGCGGCCAGCACCACGACCGCCAGCGGACGCCCCTTCGAGGCCAGCTCGCTCACGCCGTCGCTCCCCCTAGGATCCGATGCTGCCGGGTCTGCTCCGGGAGCGGACCCCAACTCGCCCCGGCACGGGCGCGACTCGAGCACACGAGGCGCGACGCGGTCTGCGGAGCCGGGCATGGTAACCCGGAATCGCGAGCTGCTGACACGGGGAGCGAGCGCGGTCGGGCGGGCCGACCGGGAGGATCCTCCCCCTGGGGTCAAGGCCCCACCCGGATCGCTGGGTTACCCTGCGCGGCGTCCCACGTCCCCGACCCGTCCGTCCCATCCGCGCCCCGGATCCTTCGAGGAGCCGCCCACCATCCGCGTTCTCGGCAACACCCAAGGTCTCAAGGCGAGCCAGGTCCGGGCCCTCGAGCGCCTCTACCGCCGCCACCTGCCCTCGGATCGCCTGGTCACCCACGAGTTCGCCCGCGAGCTCACGGAGCTGAGCTACGACATCCGCCGGCCGGTGGGTGTCTTCGTGGACCGACGCGGCACGGTGACGCACGCGATGGTCGGCGACGCCCGCGGCCGGCTCGAGATGCCCGACTGGGGCCGCCTGCGTGCCGGCCAGGGGCGCCTGCGCGGGATCCGCTGCATCCGCACCCGGCTCGGCGGCGCCCGCGCCGCGAACGGCGCCTCGGGCGAGGCGCTCACCCACGACGACCTGACCGACCTCGCCAAGCTGCGCCTCGACGCGATGGTGGCGCTCGAGGTCGAGGACGACGGCCTGCCGGGCGACGCCCACGTCGCGCACCTGCGCCCCGCGGCGGCCGACGGCACCGTGATCGAACGCCTCCCGCCGGCGGCGCCTTCGCGCCTCGAGCTCGACTTCGCGGCCTGGATCGGCGCGCTCGAGGAGGAGCTCGCGCGCCGCGACCGCACGCGCGCGGTCGGCGAAGGCGAACGGGCGATCCTCGTCGCGGTGAGCGGCGGCCGCAGCCGCGCCGGCACCGAGGACTCGATCGCCGAGCTGCGCGAGCTCGCGCGTACCGCCGGCGTCGAGGTCGTCGACGTCATCACCCAGCAGCGACCGCAGGTGGACCCGCGCACGGCGATCGGCGAGGGGCGGCTCGAGGACCTGACCGTGGCCGCATTCCGCCACGACGTCGACCTCGTGATCTTCGACCGCGACCTCACCCCGGCCCAGGCCCGCAACCTCGGCGAGCGGCTCGACCTGCGCGTGATCGACCGCACCCAGCTGATCCTCGACATCTTCGCCCAGCGCGCGCGCAGCCGGGACGGCAAGCTCCAGGTCGAGCTCGCGCAGCTCCAGTACCGGCTGCCGCGGCTGGCCCAACAGGATCTCGGGCTCTCGCGGCTCGGCGGCGGGATCGGCGGGCGCGGGCCCGGCGAGCAGCGCCTCGAGGTCGATCGCCGCCGCGTGCGCGACCGCATCGCAAGGCTCCAGAAGGAGCTCCAGGGCCTGCGCCGCGAGCGCGAGGGGCGCCGCAGCCGGCGCAACCGGCGCGGGGTGCCGGTGCTCTCGATCGTCGGCTACACGAACGCGGGCAAGAGCACGCTGCTCCGCGCGCTGACGCACGCCGACGTGCAGGTCGAGGACAAGCTCTTCGCGACCCTCGACCCGACCTCCCGGCGGCTGCGCTTTCCCAGGGAGCGCGAGGTGATCGTCACCGACACCGTGGGCTTCCTGCGCGACCTGCCGGCGGACCTCCAGGAGGCCTTCCGCGCGACACTCGAGGAGCTGCGCGACGCGGACCTGTTCCTGCACGTCGTGGACGCCTCGGCCGAGGACTACCCGGAGCGCATCGCCGCCGTCCGCGGGGTGCTCCACGCGATGCAGCTCGGCGACACCCCGGAGCTGCTCGTCTTCAACCAGATCGACCGGCTCGCACCGGGGCTCGGCCAGGAGATCGCCGCCCGCGAGGGCGGCGTCGCGATCTCGGCGCTGCGCGGCCTCGGTCTGCGCGAGCTGCTCGAGGGGGTCGAAGGGCGCGTCTGGAGCGAGGACGTGGACGAGCGCAGCCGGCTGCGCCTGGCGTCGCTCGGCGGCTGACCGGGAGGGGAAAGCATGAGCATCCGTACCAGGATCATCGGCACCGGCCTTGCCGTTCCCGAGCGCGTGGTGACCAACCACGACCTCGAGCGGCTCATGGACACGAGCGACGAGTGGATCCGCAAGCGCTCGGGGATCGCCGAGCGCCGCCACGTGTCGGAGGGCGAGAGCCCGGCGACGCTCGCCGAGCAGGCGTCGCGCCGCGCCCTCGAGGCCGCCGGCATCGAGCCCGAGGAGCTGGACGGGATCGTGCTCGCGACGCTCTCGCCCGAGCACGAGTTCCCGGGCACCTCGTTCTTCCTGCACCACCGGCTCGGGGTGCCCGAGATCCCCTGCTTCGACCTGCGCGCCCAGTGCAGCGGCTTCCTCTACTCGCTCGCGACCGCCGACGCCTTCGTGCGCACCGGCCAGATGCGGCGCGTGCTGGTCGTCGGCTGCGAGGTCCACTCGACGGGCCTCGACCTCACGACCCGCGGCCGCGACGTCGGCGTGCTCTTCGGCGACGGTGCCGGCGCGGTCGTGGTGGAGGCGAACGCGGACCCGGAGGACCTCTCGGGCGTGCTCTCGGTGCGCATGCACGCGCAGGGCGAGCATGCCTCGCGGCTGTGGATCGAGGCGCCGGGCTCGAGCTTCTTCCCGCAGCGCATCACCGGGGCGATGCTGGCCGAGGGGCGGCACTTCCCGAAGATGGAGGGCCGCTTCGTCTTCAAGCACGCCGTCACGCGCATGCCCGAGGTGCTGCGCAGCGCGCTCGACGACGCCGGCGTGAAGCAGGACGACGTCGCGCTCTTCCTCTTCCACCAGGCGAACCTGCGGATCAACGAGTACGTGGCGCAGTCGATGGGGATCCCGCCCGAGCGCTGCCCGAGCAACATCGAGCGCTACGGCAACTGCTCGGCCGCCTCGATCCCGATGCTGCTCGACGAGGTGGTGCGCGAGGGGCGGCTGCGCCGGGGCCAGCTCGTCGCGATGACGGCCTTCGGGTCGGGCTTCACCTGGGCCTCCGCGATCGTCCGCTGGTAGGCTCCGGGGCGCCGCGGCGCGTTGCGCAATCCGATCCGGACCTGGATCGGATTCATGGAATCCCCTGTCCTGGACGCAGGATGGGTGGGTCTCCACCCCCTGTTGACGCAGTGACGCACCGTGTTAGATTGCGGTCCTTCCCCGTACAAGGAGAGCCGAATGGCCCAGCAATCGAGCCGCGTCCAGGAGGGCGTGGACCAGCTCAGGACCCGGATCCGCCGGATCCAGCGCCAGGTGAGCACCCGGCGCAAGGCGCTCGAGAAGGAGCTCACGACCCGCCGCAGGGCGATCGAGAAGCGGGCGCAGCGGGAGATCACGCGCGTCCAGAAGGAGATCGCGCGCCAGCCGCTCGTGAAGCGGGCGCAGAAACAGGCGAGCACGCTGCGCGCCGAGGCCCAGAGCCGCATCGAGGCCGGCGTCGCCGGCGTGCTCGGCGCCTTCCCGCTCGCCACCAAGGGCGAGATCGACCGCATCGACCGCAAGCTGCGCTCGATCGACCGCAAGCTGCGCGAGATGGAGAAGGCGCAGGGCCACGCGGCCGCCTAGAACGATTTCCCGCCAGGAGCGCAGGCGAGGCCCGGTCGCGGAGGGGTGACCGGGCCTTCGTCTATCCTGGGCCGGACCTGCGGCCCTCGATCGAGGAGGACCTCCCCATGGCCGACTTCCAGGGCGCGGACTTCCTGCGCCTCGACGACCTGCTCTCCGAGGAGGAGCGCCTCGCCCGCGAGACGGTGCGGGCCTTCGTCGGCAAGGAGTTCCTGCCGCTCGTCCGGGAGCACGTCCGGCAGGACGGCTCCTTCCCGATGCAGCTCGTCCCGCGCATGGCGGAGCTCGGGCTGTTCGGGGCGAACCTCCACGGCCATGGCTGCGCCGGCATGAACAACGTCGCCTACGGGCTGGTGATGCAGGAGCTCGAGCGCGGCGACTCGGGGCTGCGCTCCTTCGCGTCGGTGCAGGGCGGCCTCGTGATGTACCCGATCCACGCCTACGGATCGGAGGCGCAGAAGGAGCGCTGGCTGCCGGCCCTTGCCGCGGGCCGGGCGATCGGCTGCTTCGGGCTCACCGAGCCGGACTTCGGGAGCCACGTCTCGGGGATGCGCACGCGTGCCGTCCGGCGCGGCGCCTCCTGGGTCCTGAACGGCACCAAGCGCTGGATCACCAACGGCACGCTCGCGCAGGTGGCCCTCGTGTGGGCGCACACCGACGAGGGCGTGCGCGGCTTCCTGGTCGAGACGGACCGGCCCGGCTTCGAGGCGCGTGACATCAAGGGCAAGCTCTCGCTGCGCGCCTCGGTGACCTCGGAGCTCTTCCTGCACGACGTCGAGGTCTCCGCGGAGGAGGCGCTGCTCCCGGGCGTTCGCGGCCTCAAGGGGCCCCTCTCGTGCCTGACCCAGGCCCGCTACGGGATCGCCTGGGGGGCGCTCGGGGCCGCGATGGCCTGCTACGACGAGGCGCTCCACTACACGCAGGAACGCGTCGTCGACGGGGGCCCGCTCGCGGCCAAGCAGCTCACGCAGGAGAAGCTCGTCTACATGCTCACCGAGATCACGAAGGGCCAGCTCCTCGCCTGGCGGCTCGGCCGGCTCAAGGACGAGGGGCGGCTCGAGCACGTGATGGTCTCGATGGGCAAGCGCAACAACGTCGACGTGGCGCTGCGCATCGCGCGCCTGGCTCGCGACCTGCTCGGCGCCAACGGCATCGTCGACGACTACTGCGCGATGCGGCACATGGTGAACCTCGAGACCGTGCGCACCTACGAGGGCACCCACGACATCCACATGCTGATCCTGGGCGAGCACGCGACGGGGATGCGGGCGATCTGAGCGCAGGGGACCCCATCCGGCCCGACCTGGCCCGGCTGCGCACGCGCCTGCCGGAGCGCCCCCTCACGCGCTTCGCGCCCGCTCCCACCGGGCACCTGCACCTCGGGCACGTCGCCAACGCGCTCGTGGTCTGGGGCGTGGCGGGGGCGCTCGGAGGCCGCGTGCTGCTGCGCATCGAGGACCACGATCGCCAGCGCTGCCGCCGGGAGTACGAGCAGACCCTGCTCGACGATCTCGACTGGCTCGGCTTCGCCGCCGACCTCTTCCCGACCGCGGCCTACCGGACGGGGCCCTGCCCCGCCCGCCAGTCCGATCGCGACGCCGCCTATCGCGCGGCTGCCAGCGCGCTCGCGGCCCGCGGGCTCCTCTATGCCTGCGCGTGCAGCCGCCGGGCGATCGGGAGCCGCGCGGCAGAGGCGGCGTCGGGCGGCGGCGCCGAGCGGCGCTACCCCGGCACGTGCCGCGCCCGCGCCGTGCCCCTCGATGCGCCCGACCTCACCTGGCGCGTCCGCCTGCCCGAAGGCGACGAGCATTTCGACGACGCGCTCCTCGGCCCCCAGCGCCAGACGCCCGCCCGCCAGTGCGGTGACCTCGCGGTGCGGGACCGGCACGGCAACTGGACCTACCAGTTCGCGGTCACGGTGGACGACCGTGACCAGGACGTCGCGCTCGTGATCCGCGGCCAGGACCTGCTCGCCTCGACCGGCCGCCAGCTCCAGCTCGCCCGCCTGCTCGGCCGCGAGGCACCGCCCGTCTACCTCCACCACGGCCTCCTGCGGAAGGCCTCCGGCCGCAAGCTCAGCAAGGCCGACGGCGACAGCGGCGTGCGCGCGCTGCGCGCGGCGGGCTGGTCGGCCGGCGAGGTGATCGGGGCGGCGGCAGAGCAGCTCGGGCTCCTGGCCCGGGCGCGCCCCGTCCCCGCGCACGCCGCCGCGGCGCTGCTGGCCGGCGCCGGCTGACGTCCTCTCGATCTCCGCGCCGACGACCGGGTCGGCGAACCGGTCCGGTCCCCGCGCGGATCCGGGATCTGCAGCAGCTCGCGGCGTAGGCCGGGCGCGGAAGCGGAGCGCGCCGCCGCATGCGGGCGGCTAGCCTCTCGCGCCACCCGTGCACGCCTCGCGCCGCACCCTCGACGTCCTCGAGTGGCCGCTCGTCGTCGAGCGCCTGCGCCGTCACGCGCGCACGCCCGGCGCGCGCCGGCGCCTCGAAGACCCGGCGGCCGGCTTCGCCGCCGATCCCGACGAGGCGCGCGAGCGGCTCGCCGAGACCGGTGAGGCCCGCGCGGTGCTGGCCCTCGCGGCGCCGCCCTTCGGTGGCCTCCCCGACGTCGCGCCGGCCCTGGCGCGCGCCGAGCGCGGCGGCGGGCTGGGTGCCGGGGAGCTGCTCGACACCGCTGCGGCGGTCGAGGCGATCACCGCCACCGCCCGCTTCCTGGCACGGCAGGGCGAACACGCGCCGCGCCTTGCCGCGCGCGGCAGCGGGCTCGGCGACCACCAGCCGCTCGCCGACGAGATCCGCGCGGCGCTCGACTCCGAGGGCCAGGTGCGCGACGCCGCCTCGCCGGTGCTGGCTGCGGCGCGCGCCGAGGCTCGCCGGCTGGCGGGCGAGCTCCAGCGCCGCCTCGACGCCACGCTCCACGACCCCGAGATCGCGCCCCATCTCTCGGACCGCTTCGTCACCGTGCGCCACGACCGCTACGTGCTGCCGGTGCGGGCCGACGCGCGCGGGCGCGTGCGCGGCATCGTCCACGACGCCTCGTCCTCGGGCACCACCTTGTTCGTCGAGCCGCAGGCCGTGGTCGACGCGAACAACCAGCTGCGGGAGGCCGAGCTGCGCGCCGAGCGCGAGGTGGCGCGCGTGCTGCGCGAGCTCGCCGACGCCGCCGGCCGCGAGGCGCCCGCGCTGCGCGCGAGCCTCGCCGGGCTCGAGGAGCTCGACCTCGCCTTCGCGCGCGGGGCGCTCGCGGCCGAGTGGGACGGGGTCGCGCCCGCGATCGGCGACGAGGGCATCTTCGTGCTGCCCCAGCTCCGGCATCCGCTGCTCGACCCCGCCCGCGCCGTCCCGAACGACCTGCGGCTCGGGCTCCCCGTGCGCGTGCTCGTGCTCTCGGGACCGAACGCGGGCGGCAAGACCGTCGCGATGAAGGCGGTGGCCCTCGCCGCGCTGTGCGCGCGCGCCGGCCTGCAGGTGGCGGCGGCGCCGGGCGCGCGCGTCGACTGGACCGAGCGGCTGCTCGCCGACATCGGCGACGCCCAGAGCCTGCGCGAGAGCCTCTCGACCTTCTCGGCCCACCTCGCGAACCTGGCCCGGATCGTCGAGGAGGCGGACGCGCGCACGCTCGTGGTGCTCGACGAGATCGGTGACGGCACCGACCCGGGCGAAGGCGCAGCGCTGGCCCAGGCCGTGCTCGAAGCGCTGGCCGCGGCCGGCGCGCGGGTGATCGCGACGACCCACTACGGGCTCCTCAAGGAGATGGCGCAGGTCGACCCGCGCTTCGAGAACGCGAGCTTCGAGTTCGACCCACACACGCTGGCGCCGACCTACCGGCTGCGTGCCGGCGTGGCGGGCGCGTCGTCCGCGACCGCCGTCGCCGCGCGCATGGGCCTGCGCCGGGACGTCCTGGAGCGCGCCGGCGAGCTGCTGGCCCGCACCGACAGGCGCCTCGAGCGCACCCTCGCCGAGCTGAACGCGAGCCGCGTCGCGCTCGAGACGGAGCGCAGCGAGGCGGCCCGCCTGCGCGCCGAGACCGAGAGCGAACGCGCCGCCCTCCAGGACCGGCTCGCACGGCACGAGGCGCGGCGCGACGAGCTCTACGCCACCATGCGCCGCGACCTCGAGCAGTCCTTCCGCCGTGCACACGAGGAGGTGGCGGGCGTGATCCGCGAGCTGCAGCGGGCACCGGGCGCGCGCGAGGCCGAGCACGCCCGGCGCGCGCTCGTCGCGATCGAGGCGCGCGCGCGGGAGGCCCTGCCGGCGGCCGGGGCCGGCGGCCGGGCGGGGGCGGCGGCCGGCGCCGTGCCCCTCGACTGGCAGCGCGCACGGCCCGGCGACCGCGTCGCCGTCGTCGGCGGTGGGGTCGGCGTGCTGGCGGCGCTGCCGGACCGCCACGGCCGCGTCGCGGTCCAGCTCGGGACGGCCCGCGTGCTGCTGCCGCGCGAGCGCGTGGCGGCGCCGCCGGCCGCGCCGTCCGCCGAGGAGGCGCGCCGCGAGCGGGCGGAGCGCGTCTCGCTCGAGGCCGCCGGCCGCGGCGCCGGGGACGCCCCGAGCCGCGGCGGCCACGAGCGCTGCGACCTGCGCGGCCTGCGCGTCGACGAGGCGCTCGCCGAGCTGATCCGCGCCCTCGACCGCGCGGCGCTGGCCGGCCGGGCGCGCCTCGACGTGGTCCACGGCATCGGCACCGGCGCGCTGCGCGAGGCCGTCTGCGCGCACCTCGCCGGGTCGCCCTACGTCGAGCGCTTCGACCCCGCCCCGCCCGAGGCGGGCGGCGCGGGCGTCACCCAGGTCGCGCTGCGTTGAGGTCGGCGAGCACCTCCTCCGCCGCACGGCGTCCCGACGCGACGGCGCCCTCCAGCGTGGGGGCCGCGAGCCAGTCGCCGGCCAGGTAGAGGCGCCGGCCGGCCGCGCGGCGGTCCGCCTGCGCCGCGCGCAGGCGCGCGAGCCGGCGGAAGCTGCCCACATCGAAGCGGGGCCAGGCCGCGGGGAATCGACACACGATCGCGTCTCCCGGGGGCTCGAGCCCGCCGGGGAGGATGCGCGCGATCGCCTCGACCAGCGGCTTGGCGACGACGTCGTCCGGCGCGTCCAGGTGCGCCGTGCTCCAGGGCTCACGGGCCAGGGCCGTGACCCGCCCCCTGCCGATCTCGCCGGCCGTGCGCGCGGGCTCCGGCTCGAGCGCCACGAGCGCGAGCGGCGAGCCCTCCGCGCGCGGCACCCGCACGCGCGTCGGCGCCGAGACCGGCAGCGGGCGCGTCGCGCCGACCCAGGTGATCGCGGCGTCGCAGCGGGCGGCGGCGAGCACGTCGCGCTCGGCCGAGACCCAGAGCGGAGCGCCGAGGCGGAGCGCCTCGGCGGCCGGCACCGCGAGCACCACCGCGTCGGCCGCGAGCGCCCCGCCGCCTTCGAGCGCGACCGTGAGCCCACCCTCCGCCCGCGGCGCGACGGCACCGGCGGCACAGGCGAGCCGCACGCCGAGCCGCGCGCCGAGCCGCTCCGCCAGGAGGCCCGGCGGCTCGCGCAGGGCACCGGCCTCGCTCCGCTGCTCGGGCGCCCAGCGCAGCAGGAACGCCGCGCGGCTCGCCTCGCGCTCGTCGGCCGGGGCGCGTTCGGTGAGCCACGGCTCGAGCCAGCGCTCGACGACGCTGCGGCCGAAGTAGAGCGAGCCCCAGTCGCGCAGCGAGCGGTCGTCGAGCGGCGCGGCCCGCTCCGCGAAGGCCGGGTCGAGGTGCGGCGCATAGCGGGCCGCGAGGCGCGGGAGCCGGAGCAGGCGCCAGGCGTCGCGCCTGCGAACCCCCGGCGTGCGCGCCACCTCCCAGGGCTCCCCGTCGGCGACGGGCCCGAACCCGGCGCTCCCCGCGCAAAGCTGGGCGGCGAGCCAGGGTCGCAGCGGCAGCAGCTCGGACCCGAGCCCGGCCTCGCGCACCAGCGCGAGCAGCGCCCGGTCGCCGGTCGAGACGCGTGCCGCGGTCGGGTCGATCACGCGCTCTCCGTGCAGGGCCAGGGCCGCGCGCCCGCCGGCCCGGCCGGCGCGCTCGAGGATCTGCACCTGCTGGCCGGCGGCGGCGAGGCGCGCGGCCGCCGCGAGCCCGGCGAGGCCGGCGCCCACCACCACGACCGTGGCCACCGCCCTAGCCTTCCGCGAGCCGTGCCGCGAGCCCCGCGACGACGTCGTGCAGGGTCGCGAAGCGCCGGTAGGCGATGCCGCGCTCGTCGAGCTCGTCGGCGAGCGAGTCCTTGGCGAAGACGAGGTCGGCCGCGAGGGCGGCGCACAGGTCCGAGACGCGGCCGTTGCCGATGTGCACCACCGGCACGCCCGGGTGCCGGGCGCGGAAGTGCTCGATGCGGGAGCGCTTGCACACGCCGGTGCCGCAATCGCAGCGCCCGTCGCTCGGATGGCCGGCAGCGATCCGCCAGGCCCCGTGCTCGTAGCGCAGGTGGTTGGCGTCGTAGGCGAAGCGCACGCCGTGCAGCTCCTGGAGCCGGTCGAGGTTGCGGTCGAAGCCGTCGGAGAGGACGCGGAACGGGATCCCGCGCGCCTCGCACCAGGCCACCAGCTCGCGGGCACCCGGATCGAGCTCGACCGTGCGCAGGAAGGCCTCGAGCTCGGCTTCCGGGAGGCGCAGGCCGTCGAGCAGCTCCAGGTTGTACTCCCAGGCCGTCAGCTCGCCGCGCTCGAGGCGCGGCCACAGCGCGGCGCGCCGTGCGCCGGCGTGGCGGCGCGCGAGCGTCGAGCCCACGTCCTGCACCGCGAAGGTGCCGTCGTAGTCGCAGAACACGACGAGCGCCGGCGCGCCGCGCAGCCGGTAGAGCGCGGCGCCGTGCGGCGGCAGCGCGACGGTGATCCGGCCCTGCGACTCCGCGGCCGGCGGCGAGCCGAGGAGCGGCTCGGCCGGGGCGTCGGCGAGCCGGCCCGGCGCGGCGGCGGCGACGGCGGCGCGCGCCACCGTGACGGAGGCGGGCTCGTCGCCCGGGTTGAAGAGCGCGACGAGGCGGTCGCCGAAGGCGCGCGCCGTCACGACCCGGGGGATCTCGTCGCCGGCCGGGTCGAGGGCGCGCGCGGCTCCGGCCTGCCCGGCCTCGTCCACCTCGCGCGCGAGCTCGATCGTCTCGCGCACGAGCGCGCGCTCGCCGGGGCCGAGGGCGGGCACGTCGTCGGAGAGGAGCACCATGCCGCCGGTCACGGCGATCGAGATCGCGAGCGCGCGCACCTCGTCGCGGCTGAGCTGCGAGTCCACGACCCGGGTCATCAGGCAGTCGGGGTCGTCGAGCCAGAGCCGGCGGTGCATCCAGGCGCGCGCGAGCGTGTTGCGCAGCGCGTTGCGGCCGGCCGGCACGGCCGGCTCGAGGCCCGGGATCCGCGTCACCGGCAGCGGCTCCCAGTGCGGGCCGGTGTCGGGGCCGATGCGCATGCCGTCCACGAGCCCGACCGCCGGCCCGAGCGGACAGCCGCAGCCGAGCAGGAAGGCGTGCTCACCGGCGCCGCTGCGCACCGCTTCGAGGCCGCGGCGCAGGCGCTCGGCGCGGGTCGCGTGCGGGTCGCGCGCGGAAGCCTGGAGCGCTGCGGCGTAGAGGAAGTCGAGCTTCAGATAGGAGAAGCCCATCTCGGAGAGCGTGCGGTAGGTGTGCTCGAGGTGGACGGAGACCGCCGGGTGCGTCGGGTCGAGCACGAACACCCAGCCGTCCTTCGTCCACGTGCCGTGATGGAGGCCGCGCAGCGGCTCGCCGGTCTCGACCTCGCGCAGGAGCCAGTCGGGGTGGTCGGCCAGCACGCGGCTCTCGGGCACGACGCAGAACGGTGCCGTCCACAGCCCGGCGTGGAAGCCGGCGTCGCGCACGGCGTGCGCCATCGCCGCCAGGCCGCTCGGGAACTTCACGTTCGTCTCGAGCCAGTCGCCGATCGCGCGCTGCCAGCCGTCGTCGAGCTGCACGAGGTCGATCGGCACCTCGTCGCGGGCGGCGGCGAGGGCGGCCAGGTTGCGCAGGAAGCCGACCTCGGTGACGTCGTGGAAGAAGTGGTACCAGGAGCACCAGCCGGCCTGGAAGGGCGCGAAGCGCCGGGCGCGCGCGAAGGCGCCGTGGGCGTCGGCGAAGGCCTCGAGGAGCGCCGCGGCGTCCGCGCCCGCTTCGAGGCGGATCGGCTCGAGCTCGCACGCCGCGCCGGGCGCGAGCACGCGCTCGAGCCGCTGCTCGAGCTCGACGCGCAGGGCCCCGCCCTCGCGGCGCACGAAGACGGTGCCGAAGGCGCGGCCGCTCTCGAGCACGCCGGCCAGGCAGGCGGGTCCGCCCGGAGCGCTCAGCACGGCGGCGCCGTCGGACTCGTGCCAGCCGGCGCGGTCCGCGGGCGGCGCGAAGTGGGCGTGGTGGAAGCCGCGCAGCCAGGGGCCCGACGGGAAGGGCGGCGTCCCGGCGTCGTCGAGCGCGACACCGCCGGCAAACGACCAGGACTGGAAGCCCTGGCGCAGCAGCCGCCAGCCCGGCGCCGCGGCCGCGCCGGGCGCGCGCCAGCGGAAGCCCATCCCGATCGCGTCGACCGCGAGCGGATCGGGGCCGGCGTTGCGCACCCGCGCGCGCCAGGTCGCGCAGTCCCCCGCCCCCTCGACGGCGAGCCGCACCCGCAGCGGCCCGCACGCGAGCTCGCCGGCTGCGAGCGGCAGCTCGTGGAACGCCTCGCGTCCCGCCTCGCGGCTGCGGGCGAAGAGGCGGACCGGCTCGAGGACGCCGCCCGCCGGATCTCGGAGCGCCGGCATGGCCCGCACGGTAACCCTTGCGCCCTCCCGGAGGCCAGCGAGCCGGCCGCCTGCTCCCGCCGGCGTCCTGCGGGCGGGCGGCCCTCTTCCCGGGCCGCGAGGTGCGCGGCCCGCGAGGGGCCGGAGGCGCCGCGCAGCGAGCCGACGGCGGGCGCAGCGCATCGGGGCGGTTTCGATCTCGACCCCGGAGACGAAGCGCGCTCCGGTGGTGACGAACTTTGCGTCACCGCCCTCGAGCGCCTGCACCGACCCTGCCGATCGACTGCCGCGGCGGCGACCCGTCCTGCGCATGCGCTGCCCGATCACCCGCTCGTGCGCCCGATTCCGTACTCGCGCGCGTTGGGCACGCCGATTGCTCTACTCCCTGGCACAACACAGAGCCTCGCGGTCCACCGCGCCCGGACTGGCAACCCCTCCCCCAGCACTTCGGTGCTGGGTGCCGGTCCGGGCGCATCGCTCTGGTCCGGCGCGCGTCGCTCTGCGCCGTGCGCGGCGCACGGCCTGCGAGCAGCGGGCGGGTGGGGCCGGCGATACGGCCGCGTGGCTACGGCGCCTGGTGTCGCTCGAGGCTGCGGACGTAGGCGACGAGCTCGTGGATGCGCAGCTCGCCGAGCTGACCCCAGGGCGCCATCACGGGATTCCCGCCGACGGCGCCGGCTCCGTCGCGGATCACCAGGAAGAGGTCGCGATCCGTGCCGGTGCGGCCGTCCCCGTCCGCGTCGAACTTGAAGCGACCGACGCGGAAGTCCCGCGGCATCGGCACGAGCGGGAGCCCCGCCGGCCCGTCGCCACCCCCCTCCACGCCGTGGCAGAGGGCGCAGTGCTCGGCGTAGAGGGCCTGGCCCGGAAGCGCCGCGGCAGGACCCGCCTCCACCGCCTCGCCGGCCGCCGGCGCGCCGAGCACGAGGAGCAGGCCCGCGGCCCGCGCCGCCGCTCGCGCCCTCAAGGGAGGCCCGCCCGCGCGCTCGCCTGCCGGGGCGCCTCGCCGAGCCGGGGATCGAGGCGGATCACACGGGGCTCGCCCCGCTCGATCTGCCAGGTGGGCGTATTCGAGTTCGAGGTCCAGACGCGGCCCTGCTCGTCGAAGTCGAGCTCACGCGTGTAGGTGACGCGGGTCGGCAGCGGGTAGACGAGGAACGACTCCCGGGCGGGGTCGAAGCGGATCAGGGTGTCGCTGTTGGTGCCGCAGATCCACACCACGTCGGTGCGGCGATCCACGTGCAGGGCGTACGGCGTGTCGGCGCCCTTCGGCTCGACCGGGATCTCCCAGCTCTCGAAGGCGCGCGTCGCCGGATCGAAACGGGACACGACCCCGGACGAGAAGCCCGGGATCCACAAGCGCCCCTGCGAGTCGAAGCGCAGCCGGCGCGGGGCCGTGAACGGCGTGTCGACCAGCTCGACCGCGAGCGTCCCGGGATCGACGCGCCCGATCCGGTGGGCATTGAGCTGGCTGAACCAGACGTCGCCGTCCGGCGCGATGTCGATGCCGTAGGGGATCGGCATGTTCGCGACGCCCTCGCCGGCCTCGAGCGGCAGGTCGACGTACCGGGAGAGCCACATCGCGAAGGGCAGGAGCCGCAGCATCACCTCCTGCTGGAGGCCCTGGGCCGGCAGGCGGATCGTGTCGAAGCGCCCCTGCGCCGGATCGAAGCGCGCCACGTGGTTCGAGCCGGCGATCGTGAACCAGATGCGCCCGCCGCCGTCGATGCGCAGCGTATGAGGGTAGTAGCCCTCGCTCATCGCGTAGAGCTTCCACTGCCCGGTCGCCGGGTCGAAGCGGCCGAGGCGGTTGCCGAGCGCCAGCGTGACCCAGAGCGAGCCGTCGGGCGCCACCTGCAGCGAGTGCGGCCCGACGTGCGCATTCGCGTTCGGAACCAGCGGCGCGCCGCTGGTGGCGAAGACCCCGCCGAGCGGGAGCCCGTCGTCGGGAATCGGAAAGCTCTCGGTCGCGCCGCTCTCGGGATCGAGCCGGAACAGCGTGTCCTGCATCATGTCGACGGAGTAGACGTGTCCGCTCGGGTGGACCGTCAGATCGTGCTGCATCGAGGCGCGGCCGCCGAGCACCCACTCGTCGATCACCGCGCGCCGCACCTCCTCGGGCGGCGGCGGGGCGAAGGCCGCCGTGCCCATCCCGGCGGTCAGGCGCGGGACCGCGTGGGACGGCTCGTAGGCGGCGCGGAACCAGCCCGGCACCTGCGCGCGCACCTCCGGCGAGAGCCCGCCGCCGAGGCGCGCCATCAGCGAGAGCACCTTCTCCCACTGCCAGTCCTCGCGCGGCACGCGCGTGGCCGCGCTGCCCTGCTGGTGACAGTAGGTGCACTGGCGCACGAACTGCTCGCGCTGCCAGGGCGTCTCGATCTGCTCGAGGAAGAGCGCGAACCAGCGGTTGGCCGGAAGCTGCTCGGCCAGCGCGGCGGGATCGGTCTCGGGCTCGAGGGCGAGGGCGAGCCCGGCGCTCGGGGCGCTGACCCGGGCGCCCAGGTCGCGCCAGCCGATGCGGCGCACGCGCAGCTGCCAGTCGCCCGGCGCGAGATCCTCCACCCGGAAGCGCCCGTCCGCGTCCGAGAACACGGTCGTGCCGCGCGCCGGCGCGCCGCGTTCCGCCGTCACGCGTGCCCCGACGATCGGCGCGCCGTCGGGACCGTGGAGGCGCCCGTCGAGCCCGGCAGCGGACGCCAGGCCCGGGACCGCTGCCCCGAGTGCGAGGACCGCCAGCCCGCAGCGTCTCGCGAGCGTGCTCATCGCCGTCCCTCCCCGACCGCCGCGACCCCGACCACCGCGATCACCACCGCCACGACCCAGACCGCCACGACCCCGACCGCCGCGACCCCGCCCGCCGCGATCACGCCCTCCGCGATCCGAGCACGAGCCCGATCGGCTCGCACACCGGGGGCCACACCGTCCGCGCTGCATCGCGCGGCCACCGGGCCCGTCGGCCGCCACCGCGACGGTACCGAGGCCTCGCGGCGCGCACGAGGGGAGCCGACCCCGAGGCGAGAGCAGCCCGGAGCGGGCGGCGCCGGGACGCGCATCGTCCCGACCCCGCGTGGCTGTGGCGCGGGTCCCGGAAGGAGGGAGGCCGCCGCGCGCCTCGAAGCACGCGCAGCGGCCTCGGAGGGGGCCTAGTTCGAGGTGCCGTCCTCGAGCATCTTCATGACGCCACTCAGGTTGAAGGACCCCGGCGACTGGCTCGGCGGGTAGTCCTTCATCGTCATCAGGAACTTCGCCGCCATCCCCTGGATCGGGACGACCACGAAGGGCCGGTCGAGGAACCAGTCGTCGTAGGCGTTCGCGTTGTGCTGGGCCTTCTCGAAGGGGTCACGGCGCAGGTTGAAGAGCAGCGGCGCGCGCAGCTCGACGAAGGGCTCGCGCCAGACGCCGAAGGCCTCCCCGCGGTTCTCGAGGAACACGACCTTCCAGTCCTGGTAGCGCGCCGCGACGACCTGGCCGTCGTCGTTGACGTACCAGAACTCGTTGCGCGGCGACTGCGTGACCTCGCCCGAGAGGTAGGCGAGCTGGTCGTACCCGTCGATGTGGTTCCGGTAGGTCCGACCGTCGAGCTCCGTTCCCTCGAGGAGGCGCTGCTTGATCGTGGTGTCGCCGGCGATCGCGGCGAAGGTCGGGAGCCAGTCCTCGTGCGAGACGATGCCGTTCAAGGTCGTGCCGGCCGGGAAGTGCCCGGGCCAGCGCACGAACGCGGGAACGCGGTAGGCACCCTCCCAGTTCGAGTTCTTCTCGCTGCGGAACGGCGTCGTGCCGGCGTCCGGCCAGGTGTTGTAGTGCGGGCCGTTGTCGGTGGAGTACAGGACGACGGTGTCGTCGGCGATGCCGAGCTCGTCGAGGAGCGCGAGCAGCTGGCCGACGTGGGCGTCGTGCTCGACCATGCCGTCGCTGTACTCGTCCTGGCCGGACCTGCCGCGGTTCGCTGCCTTGACGTGGGTGCGGAAGTGCATGCGCGTCCCGTTCCACCAGGCGAAGAACGGCTTGCCGGCCTCGACCTGCCGCTCGATGAAGTCCTTGGCGGCAGCGAGCGTCTCGTCGTCGATCGTCTCCATCCGCTTCTTCGTGAGCGGACCCGTGTCCTCGATCGTCTGGCCGCCGGCGCCGTCGGCCTTGGTGCGAAGAACGCCCCGGGGCCCGAACTTCTTCCGGAAGTCGGGATCCTTCGGATAGTCGATGTTCTCGGGCTCTTCTTCGGCGTTGAGGTGGTAGAGGTTGCCGAAGAACTCGTCGAAGCCGTGCATCGTCGGCAGATGCTCGTCCCGGTCGCCCTGGTGGTTCTTTCCGAACTGTCCGGTCGCATAACCCTGGGCCGCGAGAACGGTCGCCATCGTGACGTCGGTCTTCTGCCAGCCCTGCGCCGCACCGGGAAGGCCGACCTTCGTCATGCCCGAGCGCACCGGCACCGATCCGCCGATGAACGCAGCGCGCCCGGCGGTGCAGCTCTGCTGCGCGTAGTAGTCGGTGAAGGACACGCCCTCGGTGGCGATGCGATCGATGTTGGGCGTGCGGTAGCCCATCATGCCGCGATGGTTGTGGCTGATGTTCCAGGTCCCGATGTCGTCGCCCCAGATCACGAGGATGTTGGGCTTGTCGGCCGCAGCGGCGGCTGGTGCCCACGAGGGCCCGCCAGCGAAGAGCGCCAGGGCGCCGAGGGCCGCCAGGCCGAGGCGGCTCGGATGCGGATGGTTCATGGTGCCTCCCCGGATGGGTCGATGGGGCCGGTGTGGGTCGGGCCCCGCCGCTTCGACCGACCCTACGGGCGGCCGCTCCGGGAATCCTGATCCGGTTCTGAGCGCTGCGTCCGCCCGGGCGCGGGGCGCCGGCAGGCGGGCCGGCGGAGCCCCGTCCACGCGGTCGCGGCGGCACCCGTCGCGTCGGTCGCCACCCCGGCACCCGGACCCCCTTGCGACCTGCTCGGCGACGAGACCGTCCCTCCCCCCGCGGATGTGGAAACCAGAAGCTCGGACCGCCCGGTCCGTTCGCACGTTCTTCCCGGTTGACCCGGCGCGGAGAACGGGCGCAGAGTCGGGTCTGGAGGCTCCCGCCGTGCGGGCTCCGCCCGTCTTCCGGCGCCGCATCACGGGCTGCGACGACCTCCCCTTCGTCGCGGCGCGAGCCCCACCCCGCCTGCCGTCCGCCCTGCGGTCTCTCGTCGATCGAGCCTTGCCCCCGAAGGAGACGGGACATGTCCCTCGTCAACGTGCTTTCGATCCAGGTGCGCCCGGGCGCCAACCGCCGCTACGAAGAGCTCGTCGCGGATCTCGCGAAGAAGGCCGCCGCCGCCAAGGAGAGGTTCCGCTGGGACGCACACCAGACGGTGATGGGCGAAACGGCCGGCTACCACTTCGTCTCGCGCAGCGAGACCTTCGCCGGCTTCGCCACCCGCGGCTCGACGCCCGAGCTGATCGAGCGCGTGCTCGGCACGAAACAGGCTGCGCAGTTCCGCGAGCAGGCCGAGGAGATGTCCACGGCCGTGCGCAACACGGTCTCGCTCGAGCGCCCCGATCTCGGCTACCCGCCCGACTCCCGCGACGCCTCGTCGCTGCCGTTCGCGATGGTCACGCTGGTGCGCGGCCGGCCGGGCCACCAGGAAGCGATCGAGGAGCTGCTCCGCAAGCTGTCCGAGGCGATCCCGAAGGTGGACGATCCGGCGCGCCTGGTCTCGTACCAGACCGTGATCGGAGACCTGCGCACGCTCTGGACCGTGCGGCCGATGGCGGCGCTCGCCGACCTCGACGCGCAGCGCACACCCGCCGGGCTGCTCACCGAAGCCTTCGGCGCGGCGGAGGGCGGTCTGATCTGGCGCAACGCCATGGAGGGGATCGAGGAGGCGCAGCGCTCGATCACGGTCTACCGCCCCGACCTGTCGAACCCGGCGTAGCGGGCGGCTCGGATCGCGGGACACAGGCCTCGCGCGGCTTCAGCCTGGACGGGCCGCCGGCGGCCGGGCCGGCGGCGCCGTCCACGCGGTCGCAGCGCGGAAGGCCGCGCGCTCGCGAAGGAGCGCGAACCGCGGGTCGACGGCCGCGAAGGGCAGCCACATGCAGCGCAGCTCGCGCGCCCGTGCCAGCCACTCGAGGGCGCGGTCGGCGTCGCCGAGGCCGGCGTAGCCGACCGCGACGCAGGTCGGGGAGACGTAGCGGTGAGCACCGCGCCGCTCGAGCGTGGTGAGGATGGTCCACGCCGCGTCGGCGCGGCCCGCGCGGGCGAAGGCCCAGGCGCAGGCGCTGCGCGTGAGCTGATCGCCCCGCGCGAGACCGTCTGCGGCTTCGGCGGCACGCAGGCTCTCCCCGGAGAGCCCCATCGTCCCGGCGACACACGATCGGATCGCGTGTCCGCTCGGGAACTCGGGCTCCGCCGCCACCAGCGCCCGGGCGGCGCGAAGCGCCTCGTCATCGTGTCCGCCGCACCAGAGGGCGAGCACCCGCGAGACCGCGAGGTTCGGGGAGAAGGGGTTGACCTCGAGCGCCGCCTCGACGGTCGCGAGCGCTGCGTCGAAGCGCCCCATCGCGACGAAGGCATTGGCCCGCAGCCAGGAGACGCGGTCGCTCTCGCTCCCGGTCGCGCTCGCCACGAGGGCGTCCTCGGCCGAGCGCGCGTCGAGGTCGATCGTGACGCGGAGGAACGCGAGCAACGCGAGCGCGGCGGCGTTCCGACCCTCGAGATCGAGCGCACGGGTGATCGACGCCAGGGCCTTCGACGCCATCTCGCGCGGCGGCTCGAAGCCGCGCCATGCGAGATTCAGATGGGCCTCGGCGAGCGCGGTGTGGATGGCGGCACAGCCGGGATCCCACCCGAGCGCCTGCTCGAAGCAGACGATGCTGCGGCGCAGTCCGATCTCCGTGCGGAGCTGGTTGAGGAACTGGCCGCGTAGGAGCGCGTGGTACGAGCGGGGGTCCTGCGCCGTCGGCGGCGTGCTACGCGAGGTGAAGGCGCTCCCCCGCAGGTCGACCAGCCTTTTGGCGACCGCCTCCGCGATGTCGGCCGCGACGCTCGCCGTCGCGCTCGGCGGCTTCACGATCTCCTCGGACCAGACGA
Source organism: Deltaproteobacteria bacterium (assembly GCA_035063765.1). NCBI lineage: Bacteria > Pseudomonadati > Myxococcota > Myxococcia > Deltaproteobacteria bacterium. The sequence goes on along the minus strand of JAPSFT010000024.1, from coordinate 34,932 downwards.
CGACCTCGTCGTGGACGCGCACCAGCTCGGCGCGCACGAGGGTCTCCCGGCCGCCCGGCCGCACGTGGCCGAGCACGAGGAAGGCGGCCTGCCTCTCCTTCGCGAGGCGGAGCGCGTCCAGGCCGGACGCCGCGCGGGAGGCCGTCGGCTGGTGCGCGATGGCGTCGATCCCGTCGTCGTGCCAGCGCGCGAGGCGCGACGTGACCTCGGCCGCGAGACCGTGCGCGAGGTAGGCGTCGTCCTCGGCTTCGGCGGTGAAGGGGGCCACGGCGACCCGGGTCCGGCTCGCGTCCTGCGCCCGGTCCTCGCCCCACCGTACCGCCGCCGTGAACCGGTAGCCTCGGCCATGAACGGTCTCGAGGTATCGACCGCGCCGCCCGCGGTCCCCGAGCGCGAGACGGATGCCGTGGACGCAGCTGGTGAGGCTGGCCTCCGCCACTTCCTCGCCGGGCCAGAGGCGGTCGAGGATCTCCTGCTTCGGGACCACGCGGCCTTCGGCGCCGATCAGGAGGCGCAGCAGCGCGACCTCCTTGGGCGCGATCGGAACGGAGGTGGCCTCGCGGAGCAGCCGGCCGTCGGGCTCGAGCCGGAACGCACCGAAGTGGACCGCTCGTCGTTCGAGCCCTCGCGACACGCAACCCTCCGGGCGAGGCGGCCAGCCGCGCCGAAGGTACCTGCCCGCACCGCTGCGACCCACCGGCGGGACGCCAGGGTGCGTGCACCACCGCTCGCGAGCCAGGGGTCCTTGCCACGGCGCGGCGTCGCTGGGCTAGCTTGCGCGGCCATGCCCGCGCTCCCGCCGCTGCTCCCCGCGCCCCGCCGTGCCGAGCGCCGCCCGGGCCAGCTCGCGCTGCGCGACGGCCTCCCGATCGTGCTCGAGGCCGGCTCCGACGACCGCGACTTCGCGTCGGCGCGCGCGCTCCAGGAGGCGGCGGCCCGCGCGGCCGGCGTGCGGCTGGCGATCGAGACCCACGCGCGGCGGGACGGGCTCGGGCCGGCGATCGCGCTGCGCCGCGAGGCCGATGCCGGCGAGGCCTACCGCCTGCGGGTTGCGGCGGGCGGTGCCGAGCTCGTCGCCGCGGGCCCCGCGGGCCTGCGCTACGGCGTCGAGACGCTCGGGCAGCTCGTCGGCGCGCGCGGCCGGCTCCCGGCCTGCGAGATCGACGACGCGCCCGCCTTCCCGTACCGGGGCATCCTGCTCGACGTCTCGCGCGGCAAGGTGCCGACCGAGGCCCAGCTGCGCGCGCTCGTGGACCTGTGCGTCCGGCTGAAGCTCAACGTCCTCATGCTCTACGTCGAGCACACCTTCCGCTCGCGCCGGCACCCCGCGATCGGCGCCGGCGCCTGGGGACTCGAGGCCGAGACCCTGCGCGCGCTCGACGCCTACGCCGCCGAACGCCACGTCGAGCTCGTGCCGAACCTCCAGTCGCTCGGCCACATGGAGCACGTGCTGGCGCTGCCCGCCTACGCGGAGCTGGCCGAGACCGACGCGCGCTGGACGCTCGCCTGCGCCGATCCGCGCAGCTACGAGCTGCTGCGCGACCTCTACGGGGAGTACGTCCCGAACTTCCGCTCGCAGCTCTTCCACGCCAACTGCGACGAGCCCTGGGACCTCGGCAAGGGGCGCTCCCGGGAGCTGGCGGAGTCGCTGGGGCCCGGCGGGCTCTTCCTCGAGCACGTGCGGCGGGTCCACGAGCTGGCACGCTCCCTCGGCCGCCGGCCGATGATCTGGGCCGACTTCGTCCACCACCATCCCGAGCGGATCGCCGAGCTCGACCGCGACGTCCTGCTCTGCGACTGGTGGTACGAGGCGGAGTTCGACTTCGACCGCGTCCGGGTGTTCGCGAAGCACGGGCTCGAGTTCTGGGTCTGCCCCGGCACCTCGTCCTGGAACTGCCTCTTCCCGCGCATGGAGAACGCCCTCGCGAACGTGTCGCGCTGGGCCGACGCCGGGCGGCGTCATGGCGCGACGGGCCTCCTGATGACCGACTGGGGGGACTTCGGGCACTACAACCTGCTCGGCGGCTCGTGGCTCGGCTACGCATGGGCGGCCCAGGAGGCCTGGAGCGGCCCGGCCACCGAGGCGGTCTTCGACCGCGCCTTCGGCCGCGTGCTCTTCGGCGACGACAGCGGCGAGGCGGCGCGGCTCTATCGCGAGCTCGGCGGCCTCCACGACGCCGGCTTCCGGATCTTCAACGGCTCCCCGCTCCAGTTCCTGTTCTTCGACACCCTCGACGAGGCCTGGTTCGTGCGCGGGGTCGAGCCGAAGGCGGCCCGCCGCACGCTGGCGCGGCTCGGAAGATTCGCGTCCCGGCTCGCCGCCGCCGGGCGGCGCTTCGGGGCGGACGCGCTCACCCACGCCGAGCTCACCTGGGCCGCCGACGCTTCGTCACTGGCGCTGCGCCGCGCGCTCGCCGGCCGGCGCTGGATCGCCTGGCGCGAGCGGCCGGCGGGCCTCGACCGCCGCGCGCGGCGCGCGCTCGCCCGCGAGCTCGCCGCGCTCGCCGGCGAGCAGCGCCGGCTCGGCGCGCGGCTGCGCCGCCTGTGGCTGGCGCGGAGCCGGCCCTCGAACTACGAGATCACCGGCCGGCGCCTCGCGCGCGCGATCGCGAGCACCGCGCGGGCCGCACGCGCCCTCGAGCGCGGCCGCCCGCCGCCCCCGCCCGGGCCGCACGCGGGCTTCACGCCCGCCGAGGTCTTCCGGCGCCTGAAGGCGTCGGTCGGCGCCGGCTGACCGGCACCGGGCCCGGCGGCTCGCGCCAGACGCGGCGCGCGATCCCCGCCAGGTAGACCGAGCCGCTCGCGACGACGAGATCGTCGGGGCCGGCGCCTTCGCGGGCCGCCCGCAGCGCGAGATGCGGGTTCGGGACCACGCGCAGCGCGGCGGCGGGACCCGCGGCACGCACCGCCGCGGCGATCGCCTCGGGCGCCAGCGAGCGCGCCGGCTCGGCGCGCGTCACGGTCACCTGCGCAGCAAGCGGCAGGAGCGCTGCGAGGATCGCGCCGAGATCCTTGCCGGCCGAGATCGAGAGCACGAGGTGCGCCTGGCGGCGCGGCACGAGACGCAGGGCCTCCGCGAGCGCCGCCGCCGAGGCGGCGGTGTGGGCCGCGTCGACGATCCGCCAGGGCGTGCGCCCGACGACCTCGACCCGCGCCGGCAGCTCGGCCCTCGCGAAGCCGCGCCGCGCAGCGCCGGCGAGCACGGGGTCGGGGTGCGCGCCCAGGCGGCGCACGCAGGCCAGCGCCAGCGCCGCGTTCGCCGCGTGGTGGGCGCCGAGCAAGGGGAGCACGGCCTCCACCGCGAGCGGCCCGTCGCGCAGCGTCACGTGCAGCCCGTCGAGCGCGGCCCGGCACGAGGGCACCGTGAAGTCGCGGCCGAGCTGCGCGACCGGAGCCTCGAGCTCCTCGGCGCGCTCGAGCACCACCGCCAGGGCTTCGGGCGGCAGGGCGCCCAGCACGAGCGGGCACCCGCGCTTCACGATCCCGGCCTTCTCGCCGGCGATCGCGGCCAGCGTCGCGCCGAGCTTGTCGGTGTGCTCGAGCTCGATCGTGGTGATGCAGGCGACGGCGGGGGTGACCACGTTGGTCGAGTCGAGGCGCCCGCCGAGTCCGACCTCGAGCACGGCGCGGTCGACGCCCGCCTCGGCGAAGAGCAGCAGCGCGGCGGCGGTCGTGGCGTCGAAGAAGGTGGGCGCCCGCGCGGGGTCCTGGGCCGCGAGCGCCTCGACGTGCGGGCGCAGGCGCGCCACCGCGTCGGCCAGCCGCTCGCCCTCCACCTCGCGGCCGTCGATCCGGAAGCGCTCGGTCCAGCGCTCGAGGTGCGGCGAGGTGAAGGTGCCCACGCGCTCGCCGAGCGCGCGCAGGAGCGCCTCGGCGAGGAGCGCCGTCGAGCCCTTGCCCTTCGAGCCGGCGACGTGGAGGGCCGAGAGCGAGGCGTGTGGATCGCCGAGCCGGGCGAGCAGGCGCCGCACCGGCTCGAGGCCGAGCCGCCGGTAGGGCAGCTCCGGGCGGCGCTCGACGTCGATCAGGCCTTCGAGCCAGGCGGAGGCGTCGGCGAGGGAGCGGATCGGGGCGCGCGGGGGGTGGGCGGGCACACGGCCAGGATAGCCGTCACTGCACCATGTAGCGCTTCCACTGCCGGTAGTTCGTCACCGCCTCGCTGGTGCCCGCGGTGGCCGGGTAGTAGAACTTGAGCGCGTAGCCGCACTCCCGGCACACCTTGTACGCGAACTTGAAGCCGTCGATCTCGCGGGTCGAGCCCACGATCTCGCGGTTCTCCTCGGTGCAGCACTCCGATGGGCTCGGCGGCGAGACGATCTTCTTCGGGTACTCGTTGCGCGGCTCCTCGTCCGCCGTGTAGCGGATGATGTTCTTGACGACGCGATGGGTCTTCGCGTCGGAGTTCTGCTTCCGGATGTTGCTGCCGATTCTCCTCAACTGGCCTTCCTCGTCGCCGTCTCCCCCGGCGGTCGCCGGACCGTATGGCCCAGCTCCTGCAGGAGAGGAGTGAAATCCTCGTAGGGGCTCGCGCAGGGCGGGCCCGCCGCGTGCTCGAGCCGGTCGCCGTCGCTGCCCAGTCGCAGCAGGCTCGAGCTGCGGGTGCCGTAGCCGCCGAGGTGGACGCAGGTGTCCCCCTTCGGATCCGGGTCGTCGCCGTGGGTGCGGCAGATCGCAGCGAGGCCGTCGCGGACCGCACCGGCCGGGCCGCCCGCCACCCGCTCCGCGCGCTCGAGCGTGCGGCGGATCTTCGGGACACCGCGAGCGTCGGGATCCGCGTTGCCCACCACGTGGACGCCGGGCGCGAGCGGCAGGAGGCGCCCCGTGCCCTCGTACACGAGGGCGAAGGCGTCGTCCGCATCGGCCAGGAAGAGGTTGAAGGGGTTGTAGCGGGCAGGGCCGAGCGCGGCGGCGCGCTCGGCGGCCGCGTGCGCAGAGTCCACGGCGAGCAGGTCCAGGACGAGCTGCCCGCGCGAGCGGAGGGCCGGGTCCGGGCGCGGCGCCGGGCGATTGGTGACGGCAGCGAACACGCCCTGCGCGTTCAGCCCCCACCAGGTGCCGCCCGCCTGCAGGTCGAGCGGAGCGACGATCGCACCGGCACGCCCGTCGCGCAGGGCGGGCCCCGCGGCGGGCCGTGCGAGGAACTCGTCGCGATTCGCAGCGACCCAGAGGTGGGCGCCGGGCACGCAGCGGTGGAGGGCGACGAGCGTACACATCAGACGCCTCTCACCCGCACGACACGCGCGAGCGCCGGCGGCCGGCGTGCGTGTCCGGAGGGGCACACAGGGTGTCGAAGGCGCGCGCAGTGTACCACCGTGTACCCCGCGGGGCAAGCCCCCGACGGAACAGTCGATTCGGGGCCGTCGCGGCTACTCCGGGGACAGGAGGGTGCGCGGGAGGCGCGGAGGCGCTCAGGCGCTCTCGCTGCGCACGAGACGCAGGGGCGTCCGGGACGCCTCCTGCGCGGCCGGCTCGTCCTTCGGGAGCGCCCAGCCACGCTCGGCGCGCACGCGCTCGGCCTTGCGGTGCGCGGCCTCGCGGCTCATCTCGAGGCCGTAGTGGCCGAGCACCTCGGCCACCGCGTCGAAGTTCTGCTCGAGCGTCGTGCGCACGGACTCGAAGCCGTGCTGGATCGCGTCGGCGCGCTTCCAGAACGCCAGCGGGTTCAGGTTGAAGAACTCCGCGTCCCGCTCGCGCGGCTCGAGCAACAGGATGTCGCCCTGGAAGCGCTCGTCGGTGAGGTAGCGCTGGAGGCCGAGCTTGAGGCGCGAGTGCAGCAGCGTCCGGAAGACCTGGTTCAGGACCATCTTCATGCCGCGGTCGGCCAGGTAGCGGCCGTTCGCGAAGTACGGTGCGCCGCCGCCCTCGGCGTCGATGCGGTTCAGGAACGGGCGGAAGGGGTTGTAGCAGACGATCAGGTCGGCGCCCTTCTCGATCGCGACGTCGATGCTGGCGGTCGTGCGCACGCCGCCGTCGACGTAGTCGACGCCGTTGATGCGCGCGGGCCGGTAGAAGAGCGGCAGCGCCGTCGAGGCCTGCACGGCCTCCGAGATCGTCGCGTCGCAGCACTCGTCGGGGCCGAATACCTCGCGTTCGGCGGTGTCGAGATCGCAGGCGGTGATGTAGAGGGAGCGCGCGCGCTTGCGCAGGAAGGCCCGGAAGTCGTTGGGCATCCGCATCCGCTCGAGGTTGCGGCGCAGCCAGCTCTCGAGGCTCGCGTTGTCGAAGAAGCCCGACGGGATGTGGTTGGTGAGCGCCGGGATCTCGCGCCTCGGCGAGACGTGCTGCATGAGCGCCAGCGCCGCCTTCTCGAAGTGTGCGTAGGTGGGCGCGCCGGCGAAGGCCTGCAGCGGTCCCCCGACCGCCTCCGGGAGCCCGGGCAGGGCGCGCACGAAGTCGGCGCCGACACCGGGAAGGAACGCGAGCAGGTCGTAGACGAGCTTGGCCGGCCGCCCCACGAACTCGCGCCAGTTCGGGTTGTAGAAGTCCATCGGGCGGAGCTGGTCCATGCGCCGGCTGCGCCCCTCGAGGACCTTGATCATCTCGCCCGGCGACACGCCGCTCGCGAGCGCCACGGCGAGGATCGAGCCGGCCGACAGACCCACGTAGGTGTCGAAGTCGGTGATCTTGCGGCCGACCAGGAAATCGTCGAGCGCCTTGAGGCCACCGACCTTGAAGGCCCCGCCCGACACCGCGCCGCCCGCCAGCACGAGGGCGATGCGCGGGTCGCGCTTCGGGCGGGAGCCCCGGCTCTTCCGGATCAGCGTGAGACCCAAGCCGCCTCCGCATCGGTCCGGCGCCAAAGCCGCCGGCTCTCTCGACCTACGCCCCTCGGACCGTCGCTCCCGGACCTGCGCGACCGTCCCCCCGGTGGGTACCCGCGAGCGCCCGCCGGGTATCACGGCCTCCGATGCAGCGCGTTACGATACCGGCGGCCGATCTGCCAGTCGAGTCGATTCGTGCACCGGGCTTGCCGCCCCGTGACCACTCCGGGTTGCGCGAGGCGGTTTGCTTTCCGGGAGCCACGGGGGCGGCCGCAGCCCCGGCGGGTCCCGGTTGCCGCGGCGCGTCGGACGGGGCCCCGCCGTCGCCGGCGGCGGGCGCGCGGCGCCACCCGCGGTCGCGCGCTTCGTGTCACGCCCTCTCTTCTGTGGTACCACCTCGGCGTCGCCGCCGGCAGGCGGCTCCTACTGCGAAGGCCGACGGCCCCCATGGTGCGCCTCTCCCAGGCCCTCGTCGCTCCGCTGCTCGCGGCGCTGCTCGCCGCCGGGGCCTGCGCGAGCGGCTCGCCGCCGCCGGGCTCGACCGCGCCCGACCCGGCCGCCACCGGCCCCACCGCCTCGCTGCCGCCCGATCCGGCGCTCCCGAGCGGGCCGGCCCCGCGGCAGCGCGCGCAGAGCGGCGTCCACAGCGCGCTGCTCGGCGCGATGATCGGCTCGGTGGGCGGGCCGATCGGCGCCATCGCGGTGGGCACACTCGCGGGTGTCTACGGTGCGGTGACCGGTGACGTGCCGTTCGGCGGCGGGTACGGCGGGGGCTACGGCGGCGGCTACGGAGGCGGCTACGGGGGAGGCGGCGCCGAAGCGCAGCGCGAGGCCGAGATGGAGGCGGAGCTGGAGCGGCAGGCTTCGCTCGAGGGCGAGATCGAGGAGGAGCTGCGCCGCCAGGAGGAGCTCCTCGACGAGATCGACGAGGAGCCCGCGGCCGCACCGAGCGGGAGCGCGGGCGTCGCCCCGGCGGCGGCGCCGACCGCGGAGGAGCTGGCGGAGCAGGCGGACCCGCGCGCGGCCCCGCGTGCACCCCGGCCGCGCGAGCTGCCCGCCTCGATCTTCGAGGAGCGCAAGACCGAGATCCCTGCCGGCAGGTGGGAGAACGACGACGAGCTCACGGTCGTCGCGCGCTCCCTCGACGCCGATCGCGACGGCAAGCCCGAGGAGATCCGCTACGCGGACCCGAAGACCGGCGCGCTGCTGCGCATCGAGGCCGATCGCGACTACGACGGCCGCATCGACGCTTGGACGGTGTATACGGCTGGTGCGGTGACGGAGCGCCGGCTCGACGAGAGCGGCGACGGCAAGCCCGACGCGTGGGAGACCTACGAGGGGGGCGTGATGACGGCGCGCGAGGTGGACCGGGACGGCAACGGCACGCGCGACGCCTTCTACCGCTTCGCGGGCGGCTCGCTCGTCGAGGAGCGCCACGACCAGGACGGCGACGGCAGGATCGACCGCACCGTCGTCTACGAGGGCCGGCGGGTCGTGCGCGTCGAGGAGGACCGCGACCGAAACGGCGCCGCCGACGTCTGGAGCCACTACGGGAGCGGCCCCGGCGGCGAGGAGGTGGTGGTGCGGGTCGAGCGCGACACCACCGGGGACGGCCAGGCCGACGTCTTCGAGGCCTACGAGCAGCAGGACGGGAAGACGGTGCTCGTCAAGCGCGAAGAGGACAAGAACGCCGATGGCCAGGTGGACGTGACCTCCCTCTACGAGGGCGGCAAGCTCGTCAAGCGCGAGATCGCCGACCCCTCGCTGACGCCGCTCTGAGGCGCGGTCGCCCTGGATCCGGCCGCGCTGCCGGCCGCCCTGGCGCTGGCCGCGGTGGAGCCAGCGCTTGACCCTGCGGACCCCGATCTGCGAGCGCTTCGGGATCGAGCACCCGGTCTTCCTGGCGGGCATGGGCGAGGTGGCCTTCGCGGAGCTGGTCGCCGCCGTCTCCGAGGCGGGCGGCTACGGCGTGCTCGGGATGGCGACCTCGCCGCCGGAACGCATCCGCGAGCAGATGCGGGCGGTGCGGGCGCGCACCGCGCGGCCCTTCGGCGTCGACATGCTGGCGGCCCTGCCCGAGCTCGTCGAGGCGGCCATCGACGTGATCGTCGAGGAGGGCGCCTCCTGCTTCGTCGCGGGCCTCGGCGTCCCGGCGCCGGTGATCGCGCGCTGCCACGCGGCCGGCGTCCAGGTGATGGTGGTGTGCGGCAAGGTCGACCACGCGCGGCGCGCCGAGGACGCCGGGTGCGACGCCGTCGTGGCGCAGGGCACGGAGGCGGGCGGCCACACCGGGCAGATCGCCGGCATGGCGCTGGTGCCCCAGATCGTCGACGCCGTCGGCATCCCCGTGCTCGCGGCCGGCGCGATCGTCGACGGCCGCGGCCTCGCCGCCGCGCTCGCGCTCGGCGCGCAGGGGGTGTGGATGGGGACGCGCTTCATCGCGACCCGCGAGGCGCGCGCCGCGAAGCTCTACAAGGAGCGCCTGGTCGCCGCCCGCGACGACGGCACCGAGATCACCCGCTCGTACTCGGGCAAACCGATGCGCGTGCTGCGCAACGCCTGGGTCGACGAGTGGCGCGCGCGCGGCAGCGACATCCAGCCCTTCCCCCTGCAGATGGCGGCCGCCGCGCGCGCCGGCGCGCTCGGCTTTGCCGACGACGCCACGGCGGACCCGGAACGGACCTGCATGCCCGCCGGCCAGGGCGCGGGCGCGATCCACGACGTGCCCGCCGCGGGCGACCTGGTGCGCAGCGTGGTGGCGGAGGCGGAGCGGGTGCTGCGGCGCATCGGCGCGCTTGCCGAGGCCGGCGCGCCGGGGTCCTGATCGAGCTCCGCGCGCCTCCGGCTCGCCGCCCGCGCTCGCGAGCCCTACGGCTTCTTCTCCACCTCGAGCTCGAGGTCCTTCTTCTCGCGGCTTCGGAAGTCCTCGATCTTCTTGCGCTCCTTGAGCAGCAGGAGCTCCTTGTTCATGCGCCGGATGCGCTCGAGCTCGCGGGCCAGCTCGAGATCGGTGAGCTGGGTGCGGCCGAAGTCGAGGTCGAGGGTGACGCTGCCCCGCGTCCCGTCGGAGGCGAGCGCGGTGACGCGGATCTGGTTGCGCCCCTCGCGCACCGGCACGAAGCCCGAGAACGAGCCGTCGGGCTCGAGCGCCACGTCGGTGGAGAAGTCGCCGGTCGTGAGGTTCGTGATCACCACGTCCTCGACGTTGGCGAAGCTCACGCCCTGGAGCATCGCGACGATGTCGCCCGGGTTCTGCACCGGCGTGTAGGTGCCGAGCGAGACGCGCGCCATCTCGGTCACCGCCTGGGGGAAGGTCAGCGCCTGCTCACCGAGCGCGTAGGTGTTGATCCGGATCCCGGCGAGCTGGGCAAGCTTCGCGGCGGAGATCGCCGCCTCGACGTCGCCGGGGTCGGTGATGGCACCGGAGCCGATCGGGAGCGAGGGCACGCCGTCGCTCAGGAACAGGATCACCGGCTGCGCGCCGGGGCGGCGCTGGCTGCGGGCGCCGGGCAGTCCCGAGAGCTCGGTGATCGCGAGCCGCAGCCCGGCGGCGTAGTTGGTGGCGCCGGAGGGCCCGCGCGCCACCACCGCGTCGATGCCGCGCGCCACCGCGGCGAAGTCGCTCGTGAGGGGAACCTCGAGCCAGGCATCCTTCTGGTTCTGGCTGCGCCGCTGGCCGGAGGCGTCGACCTCGCCGGCGAAGGTCGCGAGGCCCACGCGCACCCGGCTCCCGTCGAGCCCGCGCAGCAGCGCGCGCGCCGCGGCCGCCTGGGCCTCGAAGATCGAGTCGCCCGGGTCGGTGTTCTGGACGTCGTCGCCGAAGCCCGGGATCAGCTCGCGCCGCGGGTCGAGGCCGACCTCGCCGTCGCCGTCGACGTCCACCCCGCTCGGGTTGCGGGTCGAGCCCGAGACGTCGAGCACGATCATCACGTCGAAGTCGGCAGGTCGCTTGCCGTCGGCCGAGGCGGCGCCCCGGATCGGCGCCTGGTCGACGCGGTTCTCGACCTGCTGGCCGGGACGCGGGGACTCGATCGAGACGTGCACCTCGGCCCCGGCCGCGGGCACGAGCCCGGCGAGCAGCAGCGGCAGGGCGGATCGGAGGCGGAGACGCTCTCGCATGGTGGGTGCCGCGCAGCTCAGTAGCGCGGTGCGGGTTCGCGCATCTGGTCCTGCTGCGGGACGATCTCGATCTCGACGCGCCGGTTCTGCAGCCGGCCCGCGTCGGTCGCGTTGCTCGCGACCGGGAACTCCTCGCCGAAGCCCATCGCGGTGATCCGCGAGGGCGACACGCCAGCGTGGACCAGGTGGTTGCGGACGTTGTTCGCGCGGTCCTCCGACAGACGCAGGTTCGACGCCTCGGATCCCACCGAATCGGTGTAGCCGCGCACCACGACCTCGCTCGCCGGATACTGCCCGAGCGTGCGGGCCAGCGACTGGAGGCGCTGGGCGGCGCCCGGCGCGATCGTGGCGGAGCCGCTGTCGAAGAGCGTGTCGCCGGGGAAGGTGACGAGCAGGCGGTCGGGCTGGCGCTCGACGGTGGCGTCGGGGATCGCGTCGATCTCGCGGGCCTGGTTGTCGAGGTAGTGGCCGATCAGGCCGCCGGCGAGGCCGCCGACCGCAGCTCCGATCAGGCCGCCGGCGAGGTTGTCGCCCTCGCCCGCCGCCAGCACGCCGGCACCCGCACCGGCGAGGCTGCCGAGCACCGCGCCCTGGGTGGTGCGGTTGCCGGGCGCGGATGCGCAGGCGAGCGCTGCGAGCAGGCCGATGGCCACGGAGGCGGCCGGCGCGAGCCGGGCGCTGGCGATCGACGACATGGATGCTCCCTCCTGGTGGATCGGGCCCTGCGGGGCACCCGCACGCGCGGGCGGTGATCCTCGAGCGGATTCGCGAGGGTGGCCGAACGTAGACGGCGCCCGGGCTTGGACGCAAGACGAACGCCCCGGCATTCGTGCCACCGGCTGCCACCTCCGAAGCCCCCGGGCCACTTCCAGGGTGTGGGAAGCCCCACTCCTGGCGGGGCTCTCCGAAAAGGGGGAAGGCAGGGTCTCCTCTGGAGACCCTGCCTTCTGTCCCCCGTCTCCTTCGGCCTCGTCCCCACCCCGGTTGACCGCTCTTCGCAGCTCGCCCCGCCCGGTCCCGGGAGCATCGGACATGACACGCGTGCTGGGGGCCGTGCTCTCGGGCGTCGACGGGATCGCGGTCGAGGTCGAGGTCCGGATCGGCTCGCAGCTTCCGCGCATCGAGGTGATCGGGCTGCCCGAGGCAGCCGTGCGCGAGAGCGCCGCCCGGGTGCGCGCGGCCGTGCATGCCGCCGGTCACCGCATTCCCGAGCGCCGCGTGACGGTGAACCTCGCGCCGGCCTCGGTCCGCAAGAGCGGCGCCGGTCTCGACCTGCCGATCGCGATCGGGGTGCTGGCGGCGTCCGGCGCCGTCGAAGCCACGTCCCTGCCGCGGCTCGGGCTCGTCGGCGAGCTCGCGCTCGACGGCCGGCTGCGCCCGGTACGCGGCGCGCTCGCCCTCGCGCTCGCGCTGCGCGACGCCGGCTGCAAGCGGGTCGTCGTGCCGCGCGCGAACGGCGGCGAGGCGGCGCTGACACCCGGCCTCGCCGTGCTGCCGGCCGACGACCTCGGCACCGTGCTGCGCTTCGTCCAGACCGGCCTCGGCCTGGCGGCGGTGCCACCCATCGGGCCCGAGCGGCTCCCGGCACCGACCTGCGCCGGCGACCTCGCGGAGGTCCGGGGCCAGGCGCGCGCGAAGCGTGCGCTCGAGATCGCTGCGGCCGGCGGCCACGGCCTGCTGCTCGAGGGCCCGCCCGGCTCCGGCAAGACGATGCTCGCGCGGCGCCTGCCGGGCCTGCTGCCGCCCCTCGCCTTCGCAGAGGCCGTCGAGGCCACGCGCATCCACGGCGCGGCGGGCCGGCTCGGCGACGCACCGATCGTGCGCGAGCGGCCGTTTCGCGCCCCGCACCACGCCGCGAGCCGCGCGGGCCTGCTCGGCGGCGGCTCGCCCCCGCGCCCCGGCGAGGCGTCGCTCGCCCACCACGGGGTGCTCTTCCTCGACGAGCTGCCGGAGTTCGAGCGCACGACGCTCGAGTCGCTGCGCCAGGTCCTCGAGGAGCGCCGCGTCGTGGTGGCGCGGGCGGGAGGGACCTGCGTCTTCCCGGCGGACTTCCAGCTCGTGGCGGCCGCGAACCCCTGTCCCTGCGGCTGGCGGCTCTCGCGCTTCCGCGACTGCTCGTGCAGCGACGCCTCGATCGCCCGCTACCTCGCGCGCGTCTCGGGCCCGCTCCTCGACCGCATCGATCTGCACGTCTCGGTCCCCGCGGTCGCGTGGCGCGAGCTCGCCAGCGAAACGCCTGCCGGCGAGGCGAGCGCGCTCGTGCGCGCACGCGTCCTGGCCGCGCGCGCCCGCCAGCGCGAGCGGCTCGACCGGCACGGGCTGCGCACCAACGCCGAGATCGCCGACCGCGCGCTCGACCTGCTGGTGGACGCCGCCCCCGAAGCGCGCGCCCTGCTCGGTCGCGCCGTCGAGAAGCTGCGGCTCTCCGCGCGCGCCGCGCGGCGCCTCCTGCGGGTCGCCCGCACGATCGCGGATCTCGAGGGCGCCGCGCGGGTCGGGGCCGCTCCGATGGCGGAGGCGCTCGGCTACCGCCGCGAGGGCGATGCGCCCGGCCCGCCCTGAGAGCCGGCTTTCGAACACCGCGCGTCCGAAATCCGTCACCGGGGCCGTGCCCCGTCACCCGAGGCGGCGGGTAGCCTTCGCTGCAACTGCTGGAAATCGCTCGAGAACCCTCCAGCGGCGCAACCGTCAGGGGGTGGCACGGTTCCTGCTCCTACAGGGAGGCAGGGGAGGATTCACCGATGGCCGCTGCCGTTTCGATCCCGGTCCAGACGCTCCATGCCGACACCCTCGAGGTCACGCTCTGGGAGCTGGTCTGGGCGGTGAGCCAGGTCGCCGACAACGAGCGCGAGGTGATCGCCACCGTCGCGCACATGCTCGAATCCGGCTCCGTGAAGCTGGTCGGCAACTTCCGCGACTGCCCGCTCGACGCGCGTTGAACGCGGCCCTCCTTCCTCCCGGACCCGAGCCGGCGGCGATCGCCCCGGGCGGCCGTGACGTGTCGGGCTCACCCGGACACCCACCCGTGATGCGCCCGTAGGGGCGGGATACAGTCCGCCGCGTCCCGCAAGCGGAAGGCTGGGATCCGGCCGGCTTCGCGAGCCCCGGAGGGCTTCGCGAGGCGGGGCGCCTGGAGGACGAGGTCCGGTGAAGGGAATCCTGCTCGCCGGCGGCGCCGGCACGCGGCTGCACCCGATCACGCGTGGGGTGAGCAAGCAGCTGCTGCCGGTCTACGACAAGCCGATGATCTACTACCCGCTCTCGACCCTGATGCTGGCCGGGATCCGGGACCTGCTCCTGATCAGCACACCCGCCGACCTGCCCTTCTTCGAGCGGCTGCTCGGCGACGGATCCTGGCTCGGCCTGTCGATCCGGTACGCGGCGCAGCCCCGTCCCGAGGGCATCGCGCAGGCGTTCCTGATCGGGCGCGAGTTCATCGCGGGCGGGCCGGTCGCGCTCGCGCTCGGCGACAACCTCTTCCACGGCGGCGGCCTCTCCGAGACGCTGCGCGCCGCCGCCGCGCGCCGCACCGGCGCCACCGTGTTCGGCTACTGGGTGCAGGATCCCGAGCGCTACGGCGTCGTCGAGTTCGACGCGGACGGCCGCGCCATCGGGATCGAGGAGAAGCCGAAGGCGCCGCGCTCGCACTACGCCGTCGTGGGGCTCTACTTCTACGACGGCGAGGTGGTCGGGATCGCGGAGTCGCTCGCGCCCTCGGCGCGCGGCGAGCTCGAGATCACGGACGTGAACCTGGCCTACCTGCGCCGCGGCCGGCTCGCCGTGGAGCGGCTCGGGCGCGGCACGGCCTGGCTCGACACCGGCACCCACGAGTCGCTGCTCCAGGCCTCGGGCTACATCCACGCGGTGCAGGAGCGGCAGGGCCTGATGGTCGCGTGCCCCGAGGAGATCGCCTACCGGCAGGGCTGGGTGAGCCGCGAACAGCTCGAGAAGCTCGGCCGCGAGCTCGCGAAGTCGAGCTACGGCGCCTACCTGCTGCGGCTCGCCAGCGAGGAGCCGCCGCGGTGAAGGTGCTCGCGACGGAGCTCCCGGGCCTGGTCGTGATCGAGCCGGTGGTCCACCGCGATGCGCGCGGCTTCTTCCTCGAGACCTGGCGCGAGGCGCGCTACCGCGAGCACGGCATCGACGCGCGCTTCGTGCAGGACAACCACTCGCGCTCGCAGCGGGGCACGCTGCGCGGGCTCCACGCGCAGCTCGCACCGCGGCCGATGGCGAAGCTCGTGCGCTGCGTCGCGGGCGCGATCTTCGACGTGGCGGTGGACCTGCGCCGCGGCTCGCCGGGCTACGGCCGCTGGGCCGGCTTCGAGCTGTCGGCCGAGAACTTCCGCCAGCTCTACCTCCCGGTGGGCTTCGCCCATGGCTTCTGCGTGCTGAGCGAGAGCGCCGAGGTCGAGTACAAGTGCTCGGAGGTCTACGCCCCCGAGCACGAGATCGCGATCGCGTGGAACGACCCGCGGATCGGCGTGCGCTGGCCGGTCCAGGACCCGGTCCTCTCGCCGCGCGACCGGGAGGCGCCGGCCCTGGCGGAGTGGGCGAGCCAGGGGCGGCTTCCCCCCTTCGAGCGACCCTAGAAATCCTCTTCCAGGTCGAGCTCGCCCTCCTGGTCCTTCTTCCCGACCAGGCGGCAGGGCGCGCCGCAGTACATGCAGGCGACCTCGTCGCCCGGCTTCTCGTCGCCGGCGAGCGGCACGTCGGCCTGGCAGATCGGACAGGAGAGGTCGTCGCGGCGGGCCATGGCGGCGGAATCGGCCCCTCGCGCGCGCCGCTTGAGGGTAAGCTGCGAGCACCGCCGGAGGAGGAGACCCCATGGCCGCCCGCACCCGCCTCGCCCTCTCGATCGCCGCGACCACGATCCTCGGCCTGCTCGCGCCGGGCTGTGGCTACAACCGCATCCAGGGCGCCGACGAGCAGGTGAAGGCCGCCTGGGCCGAGGTGGGCAACCAGTACCAGCGCCGCGCCGACCTGGTGCAGAACCTGGTCAACACCGTGAAGGGCTCGGCCGACTTCGAGCGCGGGACGCTCGAGGCGGTGGTGAACGCCCGCGCCAAGGCCACCAGCATCCAGGCGACACCAGAGCTGGTCAACGACCCCGCGGCCTTCCAGCGCTTCGAGGCAGCGCAGGGAGAGCTCTCGAGCGCCCTGTCACGGCTGCTCGTGACGGTGGAGCGCTATCCCGACCTGAAGGCCAGCGCGAGCTTCCGCGACCTCCAGGCCCAGCTCGAGGGCACCGAGAACCGCATCGCGGTGGCGCGCAACCGCTACATCGAGGCGGTCGCCGAGTACAACAAGCTCGTGCGCTTCTTCCCGACCAACCTGACGGCACGCTTCCTGCTCGGCGCCGAGGTGCGTCCCAGCTTCGAGGCCCGTCCGGGCGCGGAGACCCCGCCGGAGGTGAAGTTCTGATCCAGCACCCGGCGCGCGGGATCGCGCTCGCCGCGCTGGTCGTCCTCGCGGTCGCGGGTGCTGCCCGAGCCGAGCTGCCGGTCCCTCCGCTGCGCGGGCGGGTCGAGGACCTCGCGGGCGTGCTCGACCCCGCCGCCGCGGCGCGGCTCGACGCGCAGCTCGCCGCCTTCGAGGCCGAGACCACGCACCAGATCGTGGTGCTCACGGTGCCCTCGCTCGAGGGCGAGGCGATCGAGCCCTTCGCGCTGCGCGTCGCCGAACGCTGGCGGCTCGGCCAGGCCGGCGCCGACAACGGGATCCTCGTCGTCGTGGCGCCGAAGGACCGGCGCGCGCGCATCGAGGTGGGCTACGGGCTCGAAGGCGTGGTCCCCGACGCGATCGCCAAGCGTGTGCTCGAGGACGTCATGTTCCCGCACTTCCGGACGGGCGACTTCGCGGGCGGGATCGAGGCGGGGGTGGGCGCCCTGATGCGGGCGGCCCGCGGCGAGGTGGTGGAGCGCCCGCCTGCGCGCGAGCGCACCCCGCACACCGACCCGCTCGCCGCGGTGGGGTTTGCCGCCTTGCTCGGGACCGTGCTCGCAGCCCCGCTCCGGCGCAGGCGGCCGCTCGCGTCGCTGGTCGGCGGCGGCATCGGCGGGGCGGTCACGTGGCTCCTGCTGGCGAGCCTCGGCTGGGCGCTCCTGGCCTTCGGGGCCGCCTTCGTGCTCGGGCTCGGCGGGCCGGGCGGGCTCGGCGGAGGCCGGGGCCGGCGCCGGGGCGGGCCCATCTTCGTCCCGGGCGGCGGCTGGGGCGGCGGCTCCGGCGGCGGGGGGGGCTTCGGCGACGGCGGCGGCTTCGGGGGCGGCGGCGGCTTCGGGGGCGGCGGCGGCGGCGGCTTCGGGGGCGGCGGCGCCTCGGGGAGCTGGTAGCGCGATGCGGACCCACGAGTGGATCGACCCGGCGGCCCGCCAGCACCTCGAGGCGGTGGTGGCGGAGGCCGAGCGCGCGACCGGCGGCGAGATCGTGGTCGCCGTGGTCGGAGCCTGCGACGAGTACGGGGCGCTCGGCTGGCGGCTCGGCGTCGCGCTCGCGGCGCTGGCCTTCCTGGGCCTCGGCTGGTTCGCCCCGCCGCTCCCCTGGACGGGCTATCTCGCCGCCCAGGCCGCAGCGCTCCTGGCCGGCCACGGGATCGGGCGGATCGAAGCGATACGCCGTGCGCTCCTCCCCGCCGCGCTGGTCGAGCAGCGCGTCGCGCAGCGCGCGCGCCGCTGCTTCGCCGAGCAGGGCCTCGCCCGGACCCGCGGGCGCACGGGCATCCTGCTCTTCGTGGCGCTGCTCGAGCGCCGCGTGGTGGTGCTCGCCGACGAGGGCATCGATCGCGTGCTCGACCCCGGCGAGAGCTGGCACCAGGTCGTGGAGCTGGCCGCCGGCGGGCTGCGCGCGGGCCGGGCCGTCGAGGGGCTCGAGGCGGCGGTCCGGCGCTGCGGCGAGATCCTCGCGCGCCATCTTCCTGCCGCGGCCACCAACCCCGACGAGATCCCGAACCGCTTGGTCGTCCTCGAGGACTGAGGGGGCTCCCGGGAAGCGTCTTGCGAGGGGCGCGCTCCGCCTCCCTCCGGCGGCGGCTACCCGGAGAACTGCTTGCGGTAGTCGACCGTGAGCCAGCGCTCGGGGCGCACGCGCACGACCACGCTGCCGCCGGCCACCTCGCGCTCGCCGCTCGTGGCCTCGACGTAGCGGTCGCCGAGCTCGGCGCCGAGGTAGCGGCGCGCCATCGGGCGCGCGTGGCGCTCGCGGTCAGCGGGCTCGATCGCGACGATCGGCCCCTCGATGCTCACGTACTGGTAGGGCGGCGTCTCGGACTGCGCGCACAGGCTCACGCGGCCCGCGCCGGCCAGCAGGCGCCCCTTGCGCGAGCTGCGCTCGGTGATCACCCACAGCTCGCCGCCCGGCTCGTAGGCGTACCAGATCGGCACCGTGAGCGGACCGCGGGCGGGCTCCGCGATGCTGAGCACGCCCACGTGCAGGCCGGCGAGGAACGCCTCGCGCTCCTCCTTCGTCATCGCCAGGGACATCGGAGCCTCCGGAGCCGGGGGACCGGGCGGAGGCTACCGGCGCCGGGACGGCGGCTCAACGCCACTGCGACCGGGCGCGCCGCCGAGGCTCATCGCGAGCGCAGCCGCCGCACGCGGGCGATCAGGTCGTTGGTGGAGGCGTCGTGGCGCAGGGGCGGCGCGACCGCCGCCAGCAGCTCCGGCGCGATGCGCGCCGCGAGCCGCTTGCCGAGCTCGACGCCCCACTGGTCGAAGGAGTCGACGTTCCAGACGACACCCTGGGTGAAGACCTTGTGCTCGTAGAGCGCGATCAGCGCGCCGAGCGCGAAGGGGGTGAGCTCCTCCCCGAGCAGGACCGTGCTCGGCCGATCGCCGGGGAAGGTGCGGTGCGGCACCTGCGCGGGCGGCACGCCCTCGGCAGCCGCCTCCTCGGCGGTCTTGCCGAAGGCCAGCGCCTCGGTCTGTGCGAGCAGGTTCGCGAGCAGGAGCTCGTGCTGCTCGCCCAGCGGGTTGCGCGAGCGCGCGAAGCCGATGAAGTCGCAGGGCACGAGCCGGGTGCCCTGGTGGAGGAGCTGGTAGAAGGCGTGCTGGCCGTTGGTGCCCGGCTCGCCCCACACGATCGGGCCGGTGTCGGTCTCGACCGGCCGCCCGTCGCGCTGCACGCGCTTGCCGTTGCTCTCCATGTCGAGCTGCTGCAGGTAGGCCGGGAAGCGGTGCAGGTGCTGGTCGTAGGGGAGGATCGCGTGGCTCTGGGCGCCGAGGAAGTCGCCGTACCAGACGCCCAGGAGCCCGAGCACGACCGGAAGATTGCGCTCGAAGGGAGCGCTGCGGAAGTGCTCGTCCATCGCGCGCATGCCGGCCAGGAACGCGCGGAAGCGCTCGGGGCCGATCGCGAGCATCAGCGAGAGACCGACCGCCGAGCCCACCGAGTAGCGCCCGCCGACCCAGTCCCAGAAGCCGAACATGTTGGCGACGTCGATGCCGAACTTCGCGACCTCGGCGGCGTTCGTCGACACGGCCACGAAGTGGCGCGCGACGGCCGCCTCGTCGCGCAGGGCGGCCAGGCACCAGGCGCGGGCCGCGCGCGCGTTGGTGAGCGTCTCGAGCGTGGTGAAGGTCTTCGAGCACACGATGAAGAGCGTCTCGGCAGGGTCGAGGTCGCGCGTCGCCTCGACGAAGGCGGTGGGGTCCACGTTCGAGACGAAGCGGAAGACGAGGCCCGAGTCGGCGTCGGGGCGCAGCGCCTCGACGGCCATCGCGGGGCCGAGGTCCGAGCCGCCGATCCCGAGGTTCACGACGGCGCGGATCCGGCGGCCGCCGTGCCCCGTCCAGGCCCCCCCGCGCACCCGGTCACAGAAGGCCGCCATCCGGTCGAGCACCTCGTGCACCGCGGGCACCACGTCCGTCCCGCCGACCAGGATCCGCTCGCCGCGCGGCGCGCGCAGCGCCACGTGCAGGACCGGCCGGTCCTCGGTCGGGTTGATGCGCGCGCCGGCGAACATCGCCTCGCGGCGGCCGCGCAGGTCGACCGCCTCGGCGAGCGCCACCAGCAGGCGCAGCGTCTCGTCGTCGACCAGGTGCTTGGACCAGTCGGCGTGCAGGCCGGCGGCCTCGCCCGAGAAGCGCTGCACGCGCTCGGGGTCGGCCGCGAAGAGCGCGCGCAGCGAGAAGCGCCGCGCCGCCTCGCGGTGGCGCAGCAGGGCCTGCCAGGCGGGCAGTGCGGTCGGTCCAGGGGGCATCGTTCCCCAGGTCTAGCGGGCCGCGCGCACCGGCGCCGCTGCCGCCGCGCGCAGCTCGGGCTCGAGCCCGCCGAGCACGCGCACGAGCGCGCGCCCGAAGGCGTCCACCAGCTCCTGGGGCGTCCCGCCGCCGGCCGGCTCGCGCTCCTCGAAGCGCTGCGCGAGCGCGCGGCGCGGCTCGCGGCCGCGCAGGTCGAGCAGCCGGAAGCGCCCGGCGAGGACCGCGGCCGGCGCGGCCGGATCGCGGCGGTCCGCGTAGAGCCGGTCGACCTCCGTCTCCAGGAGCCAGGTCGCTCCCGCCGCCGACCCGCGCTCGACGGGCGCGAAGGCCGAGGCGCCGTCGAGCCAGTCGACGATCGCCTCGCGCAGGACGGCGCCGGGCGGGCCGAACCACTCGAAGCGGGGGTCCGAGGCGAAGGTGTCCTCGCCGGTGCGGTAGACGAAGCCCGTGTGGTCGTAGAGCGGGGCGACGCGCACGCGGTCCACCGCGAGGGGGCCGGCCGTCTTCGCCCCCGGCGCCGGATCCGGGAGCCGCAGCACGAAGCGCGTCTTCTCGAGCGGCGGGCGCTCGAAGGGCCGCGCGCAGCCGGACAGCAGCAGCGCGGCGGCAACGGCCAGCGCGAGCGCTCTCATCGCTCCTCCTCCCCGGCCGGCAGCGTCGAGGGAGGCGGCTGGCCGAAGAGCAGGAACGAGGGGTAGCTGCGCGCGGTCTCGCTCAGGTCGCGCAGGTTCTGGGTGGCGACGCGCAGGTTCTCGAGGGTCGCCGTCAGGTCCTCGCCGCCGCTCGCGAGCAGGAGCTGCAGGCGGACCAGCGTGGCGGAGGCCTCGCCCAGGGTGGCGCGCGCCCGCTCGCCCACCGCGGGCAGGCGCGTCTCGCGGATCGCCTGGCGCAGGCCCTCGACGGTGCCGTCGAGCTCCTCGAGCAGCTCCGAGACGGAGCGCTGCACGGCGCCGACGTCGGTGGTCTCGACGGCGCGGTTCACGTTCACGAGCAGGGTGTCGAGGTTGGTCAGCAGGCCCTCGACGTCGAGGCGGTCGATCCGGGTCATGAGCCGCTCCGCGGCGCTGGTGATCTGGGTGATCGTGCTCGGCGCCGACGGCACGTAGAGCGCCGCGGGCGTCCAGGAGATCGCGCGTGCGGGAAAACGCCCGGGGTCGACGAAGTCGGCCTCGAGGAACGACACACCGGTGATCCCGAGCGGCGTGAGCCGCAGCCGCAGCCCGCGGTCGATCATGGCCTGCAGCTCCCGGGCGCGCTGCTCCTCGAGAAGGGCCTCGTCACGGTGCAGCTCCATGCGAACCAGCACCAGGTTCGCGTCGCGGGCGTCGGCCTCGGGGTACTCGTCGCCGACGAAGCCGATCCAGCTCACGGACCCGAGCTTGACACCGCGCAGCTTGACCGGGGCGCCGACGTCGAGACCCTGGACCGACTCCTCGAAGACCGTCTCCATCCCGATCGGTCGCGCGAAGAGCCGCCCGCCGCCCACGATCACGATCACGGCCACCGCGAGCGCGATCCCGCCCAGGACGAAGAGGCCCACCCGGAAGTAGCGCGCCTCGTTCACGGCGGGGGGTCCAGCGGGGTCACGCGGCCTCGGCTCCGGTTTCGCGGCGGAAGAAGCGGCGGACCCAGTCGATCTCGCAGTGGTCGCGCAGGAACGCGGGGCTCCCGCTCGCCACGATGCCCTTC
Source organism: Deltaproteobacteria bacterium (assembly GCA_035063765.1). Classification (NCBI taxonomy): domain Bacteria; kingdom Pseudomonadati; phylum Myxococcota; class Myxococcia; species Deltaproteobacteria bacterium. The sequence goes on along the minus strand of JAPSFT010000024.1, from coordinate 13,169 downwards.
CGCTCCTTGTCGAGCATGATCACGCGGTCCGCGATCTTGTAGATGCTGGCCAGCTCGTGGGTGACCACCACGAAGGTGATCCCGAGCGTGTCGCGCAGCAGCAGGATGGTGTCGTCGAGCCCGGCCGAGGTGATCGGGTCGAGGCCGGCGGAGGGCTCGTCGAGGAAGAGGATCGCGGGGTCGAGCGCCATGGCGCGGGCAATCGCGGCGCGCTTGCGCATGCCGCCGCTGATCTCGGCCGGCAGGTAGCCCTCGAAGCCCTCGAGCCCCACCAGCTTGAGCTTGCTCGCCGCGATCCGGTCCATGGCGTCGTCCGGCAGGTCCGTCAGCTCCTCCATGGGCAGGCGCACGTTCCCGAGCAGGGTCATCGACCCGAAGAGCGCGCCCTGCTGGTACATCACCCCGATCCGGCGCAGGATCGCGCGCCGCTCGGCGTCGTCCGCGTCGACCAGGTCGGCGCCGGCGATCCGCACGCGGCCCTGCCAGGGCCGGACGAGGCCGATCACGTTCTTGAGCAGCGTGCTCTTGCCCGAGCCCGAGCCGCCGAGGATCACGAAGACCTCGCCGCGCCGCACCGTGAAGGAGACCCCGTCGAAGAGGGTGCGCTCGCCGTAGCCGGCCACCAGGCCTTCCACCTCGATGATCGGCTCGTCGCGGCGCGGCGCGCCCTCGACCGGCTGGCTCGGCTCGCTCGTCATGGGCCCTCAGATGCCGAGAACGTAGAACACGACCGCGAAGGCGCCGTCGGCGAGGGCGATCCCGACGATCCCGCTCACCACCGCGCTGGTGGTGGAGAGCCCGACCGCCTGGGCGCCCTGCCCGGTCTGGATCCCGCGCAGGCAGCCGACCGCGGCCACGATCACCCCGAAGACCATCGCCTTGGCGAGCCCGCCGATCACGTCGCCGGGATCCACCATGTCCGCGATGCGGTTCAGGTAGGTGACCGGCGGGAAGCCCAGCGACACGTACACGAGCAGCCCGCCGAGCAGGCCGGCCAGGCTGGTCAGCATGGCGAGGGCCGGCACGACGGCGACGGCGGCCACCACGCGCGGCACGACCAGGAAGCGCACCGGATCGAGGCCCATGGTGGTGAGCGCGTCGATCTCCTCGTTGACCTTCATGGTGCCGATCTCGGCCGCGAAGGCGGAGCCCGAGCGCGCGGCCAGCAGGATCGACGCCATCAGCGGCCCGAGCTCGCGCAGGAGCGAGAGGCCGAGCAGGTCGGCGACGAAGATCTCGGCCGCGAAGCGCCGCATCGGGATCGCGCCCTGGAAGGCGAGGATCAGCCCGAGCAGGAAGCCGACACCCGCGACGATCGGGATCGCGCCGACGCCCGCGCGCTCTGCGACGAGCAGCGTCTCGCCGAGGCGGAGCTTCCCGGGGTGGCGCAGCACGAAGGCGAGCGCGAGCACGGTCTCGCCGACGAAGGCGACGAAGCGCCGGCCGTCGGCGAGCGCCGCGAGTGTCGCGCGCCCGAGCCGTGCGATCACCGGCGCGGGGCGGGCGGGCGCCTCCCCGTGCGGCGGGCCCGGCGCCACGAGCGCGACGAGCCGGCGCAGGTCGTCGCGCAGCCCGCGCAGCGCGAAGCCGCCGCCGCCCTGGCCGGCCTCGTGCTCGAGGGCCGCCAGCAGCGCCGCGCCGGAGCCGTCGCAGTAGTCGACCCCGGCGGCGTCCACCACCAGCGGCCGGCCGCGCGCCGCGCGCGCCACTGCCAGCGCCTCGCTCCACAGCCGCGCGGTCGACTCGACGTCGAGCCGTCCCGTCAGGACGAGCAAGCGTTCGCCGGCTTCGCCTGCCGACGCGCGCAGGGCTGCAGCCGGCGCCGGGGTCACGCCCCGCGACAGTCGGGACAGTGCCCGTAGAGCTCGTGGCGATGGCGCAGCAGCCGGAACCCGTACTCGAGCGCGATCTGGTCCTGCGCCGACTCGATCATGCGGCACTCGAACTCGACGATCCGCCCGCAGCGCGTGCAGACCAGGTGGTCGTGGTGCTCGTGGGGGATCTCGTAGCGGGTGACCCCGTCCTCGAAGGCGCGTTCCACGGCGAGCCCCGCCTCGCAGAAGATCTTCATCGTCCGGTACACAGTGGTGTAGCCGATGCCGGGGTACTTCTCGCGGACCCGCTGATAGAGGTCCTCGCTCGAGATGTGCCCGATCACGTCGAGGAACACCTCGAGGATCGCCTCCCGCTGCCGGGTGCGCTTCAGGCTGCGGTCGTCCAGGTAGCGCGCGAGGGCCTCGCGCTCGAGATCGTGCGCCATGCGAGGAACGTAGAGCATGAGGGCGCGCTCGTCAGACCTGCCGGGCGAGCCGCGGCGCGCGAAGCCTCTGGCCCGCGCCCGAGCAGGCGTCGCGCTGCGTCAGCGCAGGACCGCCTCGGCGGCGTCCGCGAGCTCGTCGTCGGGGCCCTCCGCGAGCGTCCGGATCTGCGCCCGGAGGCCCGCCGTGAGCGTGAGCCCGCGCGCCGCGATCCCCTCGGCGAGCGCTGCCAGCGCGCTGCGCTGGAGCTCGCGCTCGCCGGTATCGAGGAAGGCCGAGAGCAGCGCCGGCTCGGCGGGCGGCCCGATCGCCGCGAGGTACGCGCGACAGGCGTCGGCGAGCCCCGCGCTGCCCTGCGCCGCCCGCACCGCGGCGGCGAGCCGGGCGCCGGCGGCGCCGCCCGCTGCACCCTTCGTGAAGAGCGTCCGGTCGAGCTCCGCCAGGTACTGCTTCGCCGCGGCCTGGGCGCGGGCCTTGGCGGCAGGCCCGCGCGGCGCCCGCTCGTCGCGGCGCGCGCGGGGTCGATCGCGCAGCCGGTCGATCTCGGCCCACGAGCGCTTCGGCCGCTCGCGCTCGTCGTCGCCGCTCATGGCGCGCCCGCCGCACGGGAGCCCGCCGGGCCCGCCGGCGGCTTCGTGTCCTGCGCCCGCAGCGCGGCCAGGTTGCGGCCGGCGGCCTCGTTCTCGCAGTCGAGGGCGACGGCGCGCTCGTAGGCGCGCCGTGCCTCCTCGCGACGGCCCGCCGCCTCGTAGGCGATGCCGAGGTGGTTTTGCACCGCCGACGCCTCGGGCGCCAGGGCGGCCGCCCGCTCGAGCTCGCCGACGGCGAGCGCGGCCTCACCGCGGTCGAGCGCCGCGGTGCCGCGCTGGAACGCGCGCATCGCCTGGAACGACGTACAGCCCGCGAGCGCGAGCGCGCCCCCGAGCGCCGCGGCGAGGAGCAGCGGGACTCCGGGGCGGCTTCGCATGGAGCGAGTGTCTCGTCGCGAGCCGCGGGCCGCAACCTGCGCGGCCGGCTACGGTTCGACCCCGACGGAACCCGGAGGAATCGATGCTCCCTCGCGGACTGCTCTGCCTCGTCGTGCTGCTCGCGGCTCCCGCGCCCACCCGCGCCGACGACACCCCGTCGATCCGCGTGTCGGGCACCGGCGAGGTCTCGGCGACACCCGACACCGGCCACCTCTCGGCCGGCGTCGTGGCGGAGGCGCCGAGCGCCGCCGAGGCGGTGCGCGCGAACGGGACGGCGATGGAGCGCGTGCTCGCCGCGCTCGAGGCGGCGGGCATCGCGAAGCGGGACGTCCAGACCTCCGGCTTCTCGGTGTGGCCGGTGTACGCCGAGAGCGCCGGCCGGGCCGAGCAGCCGCGCATCACCGGCTATCGCGTCTCCAACCAGGTGACGGTGCGGGTGGCCGGGGTCGAGAGGGTGGGGGGCGTGCTGGACCAGCTCGTCGCCGCCGGCGCCAACGAGGTGGGCGGCGTCGCGTTCTCGGTCGGCGAGCCCGCGCCGCTGCTCGACGAGGCCCGCAAGCGCGCGCTCGCCGACGCCCGGCGCAAGGCCGAGCTCTACGCCGCGAGCGCCGGCGTGCGCCTCGGGCGGCTGCTGCGCATCGACGAGACCGGCGGCGGACCGCCCGTCCCGATGCCGAGGGCCGCGCGCATGGAGGCGTCCGCGCCCGTGCCGATCGCGCCGGGCCAGGTCGAGCTCTCGATCACCACGACCGTGACCTACGCGATCGAGCCCTGAGCGGGTACACTGCCGGCCGTGCCGAGCGCCCGCCTCTCCGCCCTCGCCGCCGCGGCGCTGCTCGCGCTGCCGGGCTGCATCACGGACCAGGGCACGCTGGCCGTCGCCGCCACGCGGCCCGTCGAGCTCGACCTGCGCGAGGTCGACCTGCGCAACGCCTCGATCCGGCGTGACGTGACCGGCAGCGACACGCGCGTGACGTCGGTGTTGTTCCTGCCGACCGGCGAGTCGCCGCGGCTCGAGACCGCGGTCGAGGACGCGCTGCTCGCTCACGGCGGCGACGTGATGGCGCGCGCGCAGGTCCGCACCATCGACTGGTGGTTCCTGATCGGGGTGTCGACCCTCGAGGTGCGGGGCGACGTCGTCGACCTGCTCGGCGCGCAGTCGCCGTGAGGGCCGGGCGGGCCCTCGCAGGGCTGGCGCTCGGCCTGCTCGCCGGGGCCGGCTGCGCGCTCGAGACCGTGCCCCACGGGCGCTTCGCGGCGCTCACCACCCGGACCGCGCCCGTGCTCGGCTACCAGATCGACGAGGCCTCGCGCACGCGCGACGTCGAGGCGGTGGTGCTGTCCCAGCACTTCCTCTGGGTGCCGACCCGGACCGATCCGCCGACGCTCGCGGAGGCGGTCGAGCAGGCGCTGCGGCGGGGCAACGGCGACCTGCTGGTCGACGTCGAGGTGGACCGGCTGTTCTTCGCCGTCCCGCTGCTCTACGGGCAGGAGGGCTGGCGGGTGCGCGGAGACGTGGTCCGCACCCACCCCGAAGCCGGGCAAGGGGCCGCAGCCGGGCAAGCGGCATCGCCCGCGCCGTCGGACCCGTCCGGAGCCGGTTTCGCGCCACCTTGAGCGGCCCCGGCGAGGGTTCCGAGCGCTCCGCCTAGAGCAGCTCGATCCGCGCGACCACGGGCAGGTGGTCGGAGGCGCGGCGGGCGGCCGCGGTCTGGTGCGAGCGGACCTCGACCAGCTTGGCGCCGCGCGCGTAGATGCGGTCGAGCGAGAGCACCGGCCGGGCCGCCGGGAAGCTCGCCGGCCACGCGATCTCGGTGTGTGCCGGCAGGCCCTCCTCGAGCGCCCGCACCGCCTTGTCGTTGGTCCGCCACAGGTTCATGTCGCCCATCAGCACGACGGGGCCCTGGAGCTGCGGGTGGTCGAGCAGGTGGCGCACCTGGCGGTGGCGGGTGCGGTCGACGATCGCGAGATGGGTCGCCACCAGCGAGAGGGGCCCCGCCTCGGTCACGAGCTGCGCGGCCACCGCCGTGCGGCGCTCGAGCCGCGAGAAGTTGAGGTCGAGCAGCGAGGCGCCCGCGATCGGCCAGCGCGAGAGGATCGCGTTGCCGAGCTCGCCGAGGCGGTGGATGCGGGTGGTCACGAAGGCCAGGTGCAGGCGCAGGCGGTCGGCGAGCCGCACCAGCGGGTCCTCGCCGGCGAAGGGACGCACCACCTCCTGGAGGGCCAGCACGTCGGCACCGAGCTCCGAGATCACGAACGCGGCGCGCTCGGGGTCCGGCTCGCCGCGCGCGCCCCGCGCCGTCCAGCGGTGCACGTTGTAGGTGGCGGCCACGAGCTGCGCCCCGGGCCGGGTGCGGGGCGCGGGGTGGAGCGGCGCCCGCACCAGCGCCAGGTAGGGCGTCACGGCGGCCAGCGCCTCGCGGCGCTCGAGGAACGGGTCCTCGCCGCCGCGGAAGCGGCGGATGCTCACCCGGGGGCGCTGCCGGCTCGCCATGCTGGTCTCATCGTCTCCGGTCGCGACGGCCTGAGCCCCGGGGAGCCTCGGGCCGGGGGGCCGCGCCTCGGCGGCGCCGGCTCTCGCGAGGGCCGGCGCGCGCGAGGGTAGCCGACGCGCGGGGCCGCGCCGTGCCGCTGCGGGCGAGCCAGCCGCCGCCGGTCAGGCCGAGAGCAGCGCCCGCGCGATCGCCCGCACCTGCATCTCGTCGGTCCCGGCGTAGATCTGGAGCACCTTCGCGTCGCGCGCGAGCTGCTCGACCCGGTACTCGGCCATGTAGCCGTTGCCGCCGAAGAGCTGCACCGCCTCGAGCGCCACCTCCACGGCCGCCTGCGCCGCGTAGAGCTTCATCGCCGAGGCCTCGGCGAAGGACATGCCCTTGCCGGCGCCCGCCATCTCGATGTGGCGGAAGACCATGTTCCGGACGTTGGTGCGCGCCACCTCCATCTTGGCGAGCTTGAGCTGGATCAGCTGGTACTCGCCGATCGGCTGGCCCCAGGCGACGCGCGTCTTCGCGTAGTCGACCGAGAGCTCGAGGCAGCGCTCGATGATGCCGAGCGCCATCGCCGCGACGCCGGAGCGCTCCATCGAGAAGGTGTCCTTGGCGCCGCTCTTGCCGGCCGAGGCCGCGCGCTCCTCGCTCCCGCCGAGCAGCCGCTCCGGGCCCGCCTGGACGTCGGAGAGGAACAGCTCCCCGGTCGGCGAGCTGTGCAGGCCCATCTTCCGCATCGGCTTCGACTGCACGAGGCCCGGCATGCCGCGATCGAGCACGAAGTGCAGGATCTTGCGGTCCTTGGCCTCGACCCCGGGCTCGTCGAGCTTGCAGATGAACACGATCGTGTCGGCGTAGGGACCGTTGGTGATGAAGGTCTTGTTGCCGTCGAGCCGGTAGCCGTCGCCGTCGCGGCGGGCCGTCGCCCGCATCGCGCCGAAGGCGTCGGAGCCCGAGGCGGGCTCGGTGATCGCCCAGGCGCCGATCTTCTCGAGGGTGAGGAGCGGCAGCGCCCAGCGCTCCTTCTGCGCCACGGTGCCCTTGCCCAGGATCGCGGCCGCGGTGAGACCGACCGACACGCCCATCGCGGTCACCAGGCCCGGGCAGTACCGGCACAGCTCGATGATCGGGATCATCTGCATGGCGGCCGCGTCGGCGCCCTCGGCGCGCGGCTTGCGCTCCTCCTCGGCAGGGGTCTCGCCGCCGGCGCGCGCGGCCTCGGCGCGGCGCTCGCGCTCGATCCGCTGCCGGAAGCCCTGGCGCGCCAGCTCGTCCATGCCGAAGGTCCGGAACAGCTTGCGCAGCACCTCGTAGGGCGGTGCGTCGCCGTGCTCGAGCTCGTCGATCCGGGGCACGACCTCCGCCTCGACGAACTTGCGCACGGCGTCGCGGATCATCTGGTGGGATTCGGACCACTCGATCACGGGGACTCCTCCGCGGGCCAGGGGTGCGCGGCGGAATCTCGCGGGCAAGCGAAGACCGCGCCAGGGCAGGCCCTGGCGCGGTCTCGGGAAGGCACGATGAGGGCCTACTGGCGCCGCTGTCCCGCCTCGACGCCGCGTCCGTAGAGGAAGCCGCCACCGGCACCGACCGCGCCACCGATCGCGGCGCCGAGCCCGGCGTTGCCCGCGAGCGCGCCGATCACGGCGCCGGCGGCCGCCCCGCCCGCGCCGCCGGTCAGCGTGCGCTGTTCGGTCTCGGAGAGGCCTGCGCACCCGCCGGCGGCGAGCACGAGGACGAGGATCGGAGCCACGAGCATGCGCTTCACTGGGCGCCTCCCTTCTCGGCGCCCGGGCACGGCGCCAGCTCGACCAGATAGCGGAACAAGGTGTCGACGGCCGGCTCCGCCATGTGCTCCGGGTGCTTGCCGGCCCAGGCGACGAAGCCGGTGACGACCTCGTTGCGCGTGGGCGGCGGATCCGGCGGGCACGCCAGGCGCACACCCTTCGGGCCTGCGGCCTGGGCCTGGTGATACTGCCAGGCACCCACCACGAAGCCCTGGCAGAAGTGGTCCGCCGCGTCGTTCAGCGGATCCGACTCGGGGGAGCTGCAGATGTCGACGAGATCCTGGGCGCTCTTGACGAAGAAGTCGTCCTCGGTGAGCGCGGCGCTCGTCGCGAGAGGCAAGAGCACGAAGACCAGCCCGAGCAGGACGGCGCGCGGGGGCGCGGGCGAGCGGACAGGCACGAGCCGATGGCGCATGGATACACCTCCGGGCCGGAGTCTCGCGTTCGCGAAGCGGGCCGCAAGGGCGTCGCGCGCCGTCCCTCGTCACCAGGGTGCGACGGCACGCGTGCCCGGACGCCGTGGCCCCAGCCTCCACGCGCGGCGTCGCTATGCTCGCGCGCGATGCGAGGCTGGCTCGCCGCCGCAGCGCTCTTCGGGCTCACCGCCGTCGCCGCCGGCGCGTTCGGGGCCCACGGCCTGCGCGCGCGCGTGCCGCTCGAGCAGGTGGCCTCCTGGCAGACCGCCGCGCACTACCAGCTCCTGCACGCGGTGGCGCTGCTCGCCCTCGCCCTGCTCGGGAGCAGCGGGGGCCGCGCGCTCGGGCCGGCGCCGTGGCTCTTCGCCGCGGGCATGCTCCTCTTCTCGGGGTCGATCTACCTGCTCGTCCTCGGCGGGCCGCGCTGGCTGGGCCCGCTCACGCCGCTCGGGGGGCTGTGCCTGATGGCGGGCTGGGCGTCGCTCCCGTGGCTCGCGCGAGCGCGCTGACGGGCCTCGCGCGGCGCTCAGCGTTCGGTCGGATAGCAGGAGAGCATCGGGGCCTGCTCCCCCTTCCGGACCCCCTGGTACTTGCGCCAGAACTCCTGGTCGATCTCCTTCAGGTGCGCCGAGGTCTTCGCCTTGCGGTAGCGCGCCAGGTGGCCGGGCCCCCCGTTGTAGGCGGCGTAGGTGGCGCGGGCCAGGTTGTCGGCGCCGCCCGGCCCGAGGTGCTCGCCGGCGGGCAGCGCGAAGTCGCGCAGGTAGTGCCAGAGGATCTCCGCGCCGGCCCGGCCGTTGTAGCCGATGTCGCCTTCGAGGCCGGCGGGATCGTAGAGGCCGCGCCAGACGCGCCCGTTGATCTGCATGAGACCCACCGAGCCGGCCGGGCTGACGAGCGGCTGCACGCCCTCCTTGCTGCGTACGAACTGGCGCCAGCAGCTCTCCTGCCACGCCGTCGCGATCACCAGGTCCGGGTACACCCGGGCCGCGGTCGCGTCCGCCTCGGCGACCGCCGGGCCGAGCGCGTCGTCGACGGTGAGGCGCAGGAGGTCGTGCACGAGCGGGACGTACTCGCGGACCTCCTGCTCGCGGCCGGGGATCCAGGTGTTGAGCCGTGCCACGAGGAGCGAGCGCTCGCCGGCCGGCTGGGGCGCCGCCCAGGCCTGGGGAACCAGCCAGTCCGCGAGGGCCGCCAGGGGCGAGAAGGGTGCGAGGCGCGCGCTGGAGGGCGGTGCCGGCGCGGGCCCGAGCAGGGGGCTCGTCGCCGGGGGGGCGAGCGGCTCGCCGAAGCCGAAGATCCGGCGCAGCTCGGGGTCGACGGCGGTGTCGTAGTGGAGCGGATCCCGGCCCTCGTCCCCGAGCAGCATCTCGGCGAGCTTGCGGAGGCTCTCCGGGGAGCCGGCCAGGTCGCGCGCCACCCCGAGGCGCTCGGCGGCGCGCATCAGCTCGCCGGCCTCGATGAACTGCGCGTAGCGCCGCGCGCTGTCCTCGGGCAGCGTGGCTGCCACCTGCTGGAGCAGGGGCGAGAGCTGCTCCCAGGAGCTCTCGAAGACCGACCGCATCAGCTCGGGCCCATCCACGGTGGCGTCCGTCAGCATCGAGACGACGTGGTGCCGTTCCTCGATCAGGACGCCGAGGAGCTGGTCGCGGAGCGCCCCGGGCGGGGCGTCGTGCCCGGCCCGCTTGATGACCACGGTCAGGAAGGCGTCCCAGTTCCGGGCGACCTCCTCCCGGCCGGGGCGAACGGCCGGGGCGTCGTCCCGATCCCGGCGCTCCTGGAGCGCCTGCTCGACCAGGTCGGAGAGATCGGCCGCGCGGGCGGCGATCGGCGCGCCGAGCCCGATCGCCAGGATGGCGGCGAGCCCGGCAGCGACGGGGGGACGGAGCGGGTCCCAGCGGCGGCGCCGGCGCGGGTCGATCGTCATCGCGTGCCTCCCCCACCCCGCCCGATCGGGACGGACGGATCCTAGCCGATCGGCCTCCCGGGCCCGGCGACCGAGATGACAGGATGATCCCCTGGGGGATAAGCGAGAGGGGTGGGGGATCGGTCGATCAGGTCTCCAGCAGGGGGGATCCCGGTCCGGCGTGGGTGACCCAGAGTTGATGGATCGCCCGGGTGGCCCCGACGTGGAAGAGCCGGCGGCTGCGGGGCGTGTCGGCGAAGCTGGCCGCGGAGACGTCCACGAGGACGACGTAGTCGAACTCGAGGCCCCGGGCCTGCTCGATCTCGGCCACCTCGATGCCCGGCGCGAAGGCGAAGCGGCCGGCCTCGACGCGCCGCAGGCGGGGCACCTCGGAGGTCTCGAGGCCGTCGTAGTAGAGCGCCGCCTGGTCCGCGTCCGGCGCCAGGATCGCCACCGAGGCGAGCGGCTCCTCCCGGACGAGCTGGCGCAGCGCGTCGGCGAGGAACGCCACGCACGCCCCGGAGTCCGCGAACGCGAACACCTCCACGGGAGGGCCCGAGCGCACGGCCCGCGGCGGCGCGTCGTCCTCCCAGAGCGGGCCGAGCACCGCGCGCGCGAAGCCCATGATCTCGGCGGTCGAGCGGTAGCTGGTGCGCAGCGTCTCGACCTCGGCCGAGGGCAGGCCGAGCTCGGTCGCGAGCGTCTCCCAGTCCGCGGCCGCGAACGGGCTCGCGATGCGCTGATGGGGGTCGCCCGCGAGCGTGAGGCTCGCCGGCTCGGCGAGACAGCCGGCGACGACGTGGAGCTCGATCGCCGCCCAGTCCTGCGCCTCGTCGACGGCGACGTGCCGGTAGCGGAGCGCACCCGGGGCGGAGGCGGGGCGGGCGGAAGAGGAGGCGCCGCCCCCGGGCGCGCCGGCCGGGATCGGGCCCACCCGCAGCTGCCAGGCGCGCAGCAGGAGCGCGTCGTCCTCGGCGTCGATCTCGGCGACCGCCTCCTCCTCGCCTTCGAGGAAGGCGAACAGCTCCTCCTGCCGCACGCGACACCAGTCGACGGCGGCGCGCAGGTCCCCGGCCGCGAGCGGCGGGTCGAGCAGCGTGCCGAGCAGGGCCGCGTCGGTCAGCGCGCTGGCCCAGTCGTCGAGCGCCTGCTCGACGGCGGCGGGACCGGGCGTGCGGGCCACCTGCGCCGCGAGCACCCGGCCGATCGCCGGGTGCTGCTTGAGGCGGCGGACCGCGTCGGGCGTGTCGATGCGGTGCGTGGTCGGCAGGCGCGGGAAGAGCCGCCGGCGGTGGCGTGCGGCCCACTCGGGGAAGGTCTCCACGCGCACCCGCCCGATGCCCAGGCTCGGCAGCAGCGTGCCCACGTAGTCGCACAGGGCCGGCGAGAGCGTCAGGAACACCGTGTCGGGCGAGTCGATCCGGGGCTCGTCGTAGGCGAGATACGCGATCCGGTGCAGCGCCACCGTCGTCTTGCCCGAGCCCGCGCTGCCGCGCACGACGAGGCAGCCCGGCCCGGGGCGCGAGATCAGGTCGAACTGCGCCGGATCGAGCAGGCCCGCGATCTCGGGCAGGTGCTTGTCGGCGCGCTGGGCCGCGCCGCCCGGGTCGGTGCCGAGGCGGCGCGCGCCGGGCGCTACGCCGCGCGCGCGCAGCGCGCTGCCGGCGCCGCCGGACAGGCGCGGCGCCCGCTCCGCCACCTGCTTCCAGGCCTCGTCCGACCCGGGGGTCCGCGCGGCGCCGGGCGCGCGGACCCAGCTTCCTTCCGGCGCATCCACGCGCTCGAGCAGGCCGCCCCGGATCGCGACCGTGCGCCGGGCGGCGACCTCGCCGGACACGACGCGGCCGGCGAGCTCCTCCTCGTAGGACTCGCCCTGCCGGTAGCGGTAGAAGAGCCGCGAGATCGGCGCGTTGCGCCAGTCGACGATGCGCACGCCACTGCGCACGCAGGTCGCGCGGCCGAGGCAGACGTCGCGCGTGCGGCCGTCCTCGAGCAGGCGCATGTGCGCGAAGTAGGGCGAGCTGCGGTTCACACGCGGCGTCGCGCGCGAGGCGCGTAGCTGCCGCAGGAGCGCGCTGCCCCGATCCCACTGCTCGAGCAGCGCGAGCCGGTCCTTCTGCTCCTCGCCGGAGAGCAGGAGCGCCCGCACCCGCTCGAGCTCGCGGACGATCGACTCCTCGGCGGCGTCGTCGCGTCCGGGCTCCTCGGCGAGGGCGCGCAGCACGTCCTCGAGCAGGCGGAGCTCCTGGAGCACGACCGGATGCGGCAAGGGGATCTCCACGAAGCCGGTTCGCGTTTGTAGTCGAGTCGGGAGCCGCTCGCCAAGCGTGATCTTCGCGCGCGGCGCGGATCGCAGTCTCCGAGCCGCGGGAAGCGCTCCGCAGACCCCGGAGGGGGGGGCGGCGCTGGCCGCACGCCGCGTTGACGCGCCGCGCCGGGGAGCCCATCGTGGCTCCGTGCCGGAGGCCAGGCGCTACATCACGCCGGAAGGCTACGAGCGGCTGCGCGCCGAGCTCGAACGGCTGTGGCGCGAGGAGCGCCCGCGCGTCACGCGCGAGGTGTCGGAAGCCGCCGCGCACGGCGACCGCTCGGAGAACGCCGAGTACATCTACGGCAAGAAGCGACTGCGCGAGATCGACCGCCGCATCGAGTTCCTGGGCAAGCGACTCGAGGAGCTGACGATCGTCGAGCCGCGCAGCGACAGCCCCGATCGCGTGTACTTCGGCGCGTGGGTGAAGCTCGAAGACGCGGACGGCGCCGTCTCGGAATTTCGCCTCGTCGGCCCCGACGAGTTCGACGCTGCGAGCGGCCGCATCAGCATGGATTCCCCGATCGGGCGCGCGCTGCTCGGCCGGGCGGAAGGCGATGCCTTCACGCTCGAGCGCCCGAAGGGTCCCGTCACCTACGTCGTGATCGAGATCCGGTACGGACCCGGCGCGGAAGGTTGAGCGGAAAGCGGCGGGGGATCGGTTTTTCCGTTGTCCGCGCCCTGCCGGAGCTGCGATGATGCGCCGGGGTCCGAGCACGGGGAGGGAGCGGTGTACGCGCAGAACGCATCCGTCGCGACGGGGTCCGGCGCGACGGGAGCCGGCGTGACCGAGGCCGTCGCGACGGGGTCCGGCGCAACGGGAGCCGGCGCGGCGAGGGGTGGCTTGCGTGCGCGCGCGGGGACGGCGCGGTGCGCGCTGTCCGCGCTGTGGCTCGCCGTCGGGAGCATGGGGCTCGCGGGTGCGCCGGCGGGCGCCTTCGAGTACTTCGACGGGCGTCTCCAGGTCCACGGCTACTTCGGCCAGCAGGTGCGCGCGATCGGCCGCAACCTCGACCCGGGCGACGGGGTCGAGCTGGCGCAGT
>JAPSFT010000023.1 GCA_035063765.1 Deltaproteobacteria bacterium | reverse complement strand
CTCCGCCTCGGTGCGGCGCACGCGCCCATCTGCCAGAACTCGCATCCGTCACCCTCCTCGAGGGCGACTTCTACAGCAGCAGGACCCAGGCGGGGAAGAACGCCTCAGAGTGACCGGTTACGTCAAGGCTGCAGGGACTCGCCATTGGGAGGCATGGCCGTGGCGAGTGCCGGACCCCCCAGCCGATGCGGTTGGCGAATGCGCTCTGTCGCTATGCCGAGCTCGCGAGGCGAATCCAAGCCACAATGACCTTCACGCCAGGAGGACCGGTGCCGTCCACGGTTTGGCAGCTTCTTCAGCGGGCGGGGCTCGCATACGGGGGCTGCGTGCCGTGGGGAACGCCCTTGCCAGCCAGGGGCCCTGGTGTCTACCTGGTCTCGCTCGATGACGACGCGAGAAGTTCCGGACGGACGGTTGCCACATGTCCTGTCAGTCGCCAGGCGCTCGAGGAGCTACTGCGTTCGTGCCCGGAGCTCCGGCTCGATCATCCAGTCGTCGACGAGGTGCGTCAACGCGGACCAGGCAACCGGATCGAAGTGGAAGCGATCAACCGCTACCTCCAGCGCGAGCTGAAGCAGCGCGATGAACCGGAAGTGGCGGCGGTGGAGGCTGCGCGCTGGCTCGATGAAGCAGGGCTGCTTCGCGATTCGTCATCCAGGCCTGGCTTGCCTCTCCGAAAGCTAGTTCGGCAGGAGCGCCTCGCAGGGCAAGCGCAGGAGCCAAACGGGCGCTGGTTCATTCGGCGGATCGACCAGGGACGCGGACCAGGGGCTGGGCGGGTCGCCAGGGCTCGCGTGAGAGCCAACCGTACCTGCTCGCCGTTCGCGGTTCGACTAGGGGCGCCGACCGGCTCGGGATCTGTATTTGCGTTTTCGCCATGATTCGATAATAACGTCGGGAGCTGTTCGCAGCCCCGCAAACAAGGAGGCCCGTGCCGACCGCTCCGAAACGTCAGCCTCACGGCCGCTGGGTCCGCGCCTCCGGCGGCTACCGGGCGTACGTCCCCGACCCGCTTCCGCCCCCGATCGCGTGGGACGCCGGGCTCGCGACGGCGCTCTCGGCGGCGGACCGCGCGGTCGGCCGACTGGCCGGCGAGGGAAGGCGGCTGCCGAATCCGCATCTCCTCATCCACCCCTTCGTGCGCCGCGAGGCGGCGCTGTCGAGCCGCATCGAGGGCACACAGGCCACCCTCGGCGAGCTGCTCGCCGCCGAGGCCGGGGCGGCGGTGGCGCGCAGTCCGGCGGACCTCCGCGAGGTCGGCAACTACGTCGCCGCCCTGGAGTACGGCATCGCGCGCCTGCGCACGCTGCCGCTTTCGCTGCGCCTGGTGAGGGAGCTGCACGAGAAGTTGACGCGCGGGGTGCGCGGCGATGCGGCCACGCCGGGGAGGTTCCGGCGCAGCCAGAATTGGATCGGTCCGGCGGGCGCGACACTCGCGAAAGCGAGCTTCGTGCCCCCGCCGCCCGATCGCCTGAGGGACTGCCTCGACGCGTGGGAGGGGTTTCTGCACGACGATACCCTGCCTCCGCTCGTCCACGCGGCACTCGTACACTCCCAGTTCGAGGCCATCCATCCCTTTCTCGACGGCAACGGGCGCGTGGGCCGGCTGCTCACCACCCTGCTCCTCGTCGCGAGAGACGTGCTTCCGTCTCCGCTGCTCTACCTCAGCGCGTACTTCGAGGCGACGCGTCCGGAGTACTACGCCCGCCTCTCCGGCGTCACCGCACGGGGGGAGTGGGAAGAGTGGCTGCGCTACTTCCTCGTCGGAGCCGCCGGTCAGGCCGAGGATGCCCTGGATCGCACCCGGCGGATCGATGACCTTCTGGCCCGTTGGCGCGAGCAGCTTGCCAAGGCGGCATCGCGGCTGCCCGAACGAGCGCTCGAGCTGTTCGTCGAGAACCCGTTCTGGACGGTGAACAAGCTGGCGACGAGACTGGGCGTCGCGTTCACGAGCGCGCAGCGGGCCATCGATCGCCTGGAGACGGCGGGCATCGTGGCGCTTACCGGCGAAGCGAAGCGCAACCGCGTCTACTGCGCGCGTGCGATCCTCGAGATCCTCGAGGAACCGCCGAAGCTCGCGGAGGCGCAGAACGCTCGCCGGCAGGATAGGCGGCGCTGAGCCCAGACATCTCCGAGCGTGCGTTCGAGGAGGCGATCGCATGCGCCCTTCTCCAGCACGGCCCCGACGCCTGCGCGGGCGACGCGACCGCGGTGCGCGAGATCTCGCCGCCCTACGGCGAGAGCCCGCCCGGCGGCTACCGCCAGCGCAAGCCCGAGGACTACGACCGCGCGCTCTGCCTCCTGCCGCGCGACGTGCTGGACTTCGTCCCCGCGACCCGACCGAAAGAATGGAAGGAGCTCGGGCTGCACCACGTGGCGCGCAGGCTGTGAAGCCCGGGCTTGGCCGTCTTCCAGCCAACAGGCGAGGGCGTGCTCGAAGAAGGACGAGCGGAAGCGGAAGCTGAAGGTCCAGGAGGCGAGCGCGGCCCAGAGGAGCAGCGCGATTCCCAGGAGGGCTCTGCGGGCGGAGGTCAGCCCGTGGCCTCGATGGGGGCTGGCCCGTGCAGCGGCTGCGGCGCCGGGCGCCCGGGTCGGGCGCGGGGTGGCCCCTCACGCGCGGGTCCGGAGGAGCGCGCGGCCGAGACCGAGGAGGGTCAGGGTCCAGGCGGCGATCGCGACGAAGACGAAGCCGCGGGAGATCACGAGGAGGAAGGGGAGCTCGAGGGCGTGCGAGAGGCGGACGGTCGCGGTGGTGTACATGCCGAGCGGGAAGACGAGCCCCCAGTACTGGGGGTCGTAGGTGATGCGGACGCGCCCGTGGCCGTGGCGCCAGATGCCGAGCAGCACGAGGAGGGGGATCCACCAGGAGGCGGTCGCCCAGAACGCGATGGCGAGGCCGCGCAGGACGGGCACGAGCTCCGCGAGGAGGGGCGAGAGGGCGGCCGCGCCCAGCAGGCTCGACGCCGCCACCGTGGTGATCGCGACGGCGCCCATGTTGATCCAGTAGGGCGGTGCGAGCTGCACGGAGGTGAAGGGGAAGAAGATGAAGCGATAGAGGATCAGGGTGATCAGGACGCCGTAGAGGAGGCAGCCGACGAAGAACAGGGAGAGGCAGGTCAGGAGGATCGCGTCGCGCTCCCGTCCCGGCTCCTGTCCCTGCGCGAGGAGGGGGCCCAGCACCGCGAGCGACTGCGTCGCGACGACGACCAGCAGCCACGAGCCGCTGAGGCCGGTCTCGATCGGGGGCTTGTCCTGCTTGATCGTGACGACGGTGAAGAAGCCGTAGGTGATGGCGACCCACAGCACCGCCGCGGTGATCCACAGGATCCAGGGGAGCGTCGGGTCGCTGCGGATCGTGAGGAGCTGGGTGCCGAGGACGCCCGTGCCGGCGACGAGCGTGAAGAAGTCCGGGGCGCGGCGATGGTCGAGGGCGTCGGCCACGAGCCGGGCGCGATGGCGCGCGGCCCGCGCGATCGTGAGCGCCACGAGCACGCCGTAGGCGAGCAGGTTGAAGCCGAGGAGGACGCGCGCGAGCCCCTCCAGCCCTTCGAGCCACGCGGCGATCGACACGATGCCGGTGGCCATCACGAGCGCGAAGTGGCGCGGGGCGAGCTCTGCGATGCGCGCGTCGAGCCAGCGGATCATCTGCGGCCCAGCGCTACCAGAGCGCAGGCGGGAAGGTCAAGCGTTCTCGCCCGCCGCTGTCGGATCGGGTCCGGGCCGCGCCGGGCCAGCGCCCGCCGGGTGGGGCCGCACCCGGCCCGGGCGCGTCGCGCCGGGCCGGAGCGCGCCGCGCCCGCCGGGCGGGCCGGCCGGATGCGGCGGCAGCAGGCGCTCGCGCCGGGGCAGGGGGCCGGGCCCGAGCCGGGATCCGTGTCGCGGGTGTCCTCCCGGACCGGCCCCTTTCCCGGGACCGCCGGCGAGGACAACATCGGGCCGGGGGCCGGCGCGGCAGGAGGACGTGATGGATCGACGAGGGCTCTTCCGCGAGATGCACGGGACGCCGTTCCTGATTCCGAACCCGTGGGACGTGGGGTCGGCGCGCATCCTCGCGGCGCTCGGCTTCCGGGCGCTGGCGACGACGAGCGCGGGCTTCGCGAACGCGCTCGGGCGCCCGGACGGCGGGGTCACGCGCGACGAGGCGCTCGCGCACTGCCGGCAGATCGCGGCGGCGACACCGCTTCCGGTCAGCGCCGATCTCGAGAACGGCTTCGGCGACGCGCCCGCGTTCGTGGCCGAGACGATCGCGCTCGCGAGCCGCACGGGGCTCGCCGGCTGCTCGATCGAGGACTACGGGGCCGAGGCGGGGCTCTATCCGGCGGGGCTCGCCGTCGAGCGCGTGTGTGCGGCCGTGGAGGCGAGCCGCCAGGACGCGTCCCCGCTCGTGCTGACGGCCCGCTGCGAGAACTTCCTGCGCGGCAAGCCGGACCTGGCCGACACGATCGCGCGCCTGCAGGCCTACCAGGAGGCGGGCGCGGACGTGCTCTACGCCCCCGCGCTCGCGACGGTCGAGCAGGTGCGCAGCGTCGTGGCCGAGATCGACCGGCCGCTGAACGTGCTGGTCCTGCCGGGCGGGCCCACGGTGCCCGAGCTCTTCGCGGCCGGCGCGAAGCGGGTCTCGACCGGGGGCGCGCTGGCCAGCGCGGCGCAGCACGCGCTCGTCGAGGCCGCGCGCGAGCTGCTCGGGGCGGGCACCCAGGAGTTCTGGAAGCGCGCGCTCGCCTCGGCGGGGACCGTGCGGGAGGCCCTGCGCGAGCCCGCGAGGCCGTGAGCGCCCCGGCTACGCCACCGCCACCTCGAGGCGCGCGAGCCCGCGCAGCACCGGGCTCGGCCGGTAGGCGGGCCGCTCGTCCACGAGGGTGAGCCCGGGAAGGCGCCGCGCCAGCGCCTCGAAGGCGAGCCGCGCCTCGAGGCGCGCGAGCGAGGCGCCCAGGCAGAAGTGCGCGCCGAAGCCGAACGCCAGGTGCGGATTCGGGTCGCGTGCGAGGTCGAGCTCGTCGGGATCCGCGAAGGTGTCGGGGTCGTGGTTCGCGGCGCCGATGCCGACGAGCACGAGCGCGCCCGCCGGGATCACGCTGGCGTCGATCGCGACGTCCTCGAGCGCGACGCGCAGGGTCGCCTGCACGGGGCCGTCGTAGCGGAGCAGCTCCTCGACGGCGCCCGGCAGGAGCGCCGGGTCTGCGCACAGGCGCCGCCACTGGTCGGGCTCGCGCAGGAGCGCGAGCGTGCCGTTGCCGATCAGGTTGGTCGCGGTCTCGTGGCCGGCGAGCAGGAGCAGGTTGGCGGTGGCGAGGAGCTCGGCGTCGCTCAGGGCGTCGCGCTCCTCCTGCGCCGCGAGGAGCGCGCTGATCAGGTCGTCGCGCGGGGCGCGGCGGCGGGCGGCGATGGTGTCGGCGAGGTAGGCGAGGAGGCTGCGGGCCGCGCCGGCGCCGGCCGCACGCGTCGCGGGGTCGGGCGCGGCCAGGCCTGCGATCAGGGCGCCCGACCACTCGCGGAAGCGGCGGTGGTCCTCGGCCGGGACCCCGAGCAGCTCGGCGATCACGATCGCGGGGAGCGGCTCGGCGAAGTCGTGGACGAGGTCGAAGCGGCCCCGGGCCTGCGCCTCGTCCACGAGCGCGCCGACGATCGCCTCGATGTGCCCGTGGAGCGCGGCGATGCGCCGGGGCGTGAAGGCCTTGTTCACGAGCTTGCGCACGCGCGTGTGGTCGGGCGGGTCCATGATCAGCAGCGAGCGCAGGCCGGTCGCGCTCTGGCGCACGAACTCGGGCATGCGCTCGAGGTTGTCGCGCACGAGCGGGGCGCGGATGCGCTCGACCGAGAAGCGCGGGTCGCGCAGCGCGGCGTGGACGTCGCGGTAGCGGGTCAGCATCCACAGGCCGGGGCCCGTGTGGCCCGGCACCGGCACCGGGAGGACGGGGCGCACGGTCCGGAGCACGGCGTAGAGGGGATAGGGGTTCTCGAGCGTGCCGGCGCTGCGCAGCGGCCCGAGGAGGTCGAAGTCGCCGGTGCCGGAGGCGGCGGGCGGAGGGGCCGGGGAGGTCATCGAGGGTCCTCGCGGGCGGGCGCGGGGTTGGAGAATGACCGACTGGTTGGTCATAATAGCCGCATGCCCCGGATCCCGGCAAGCGAGCGGGACGCCTTCTACGAGGCCCGCCGGACGGCCCTCGCCGAGGTCGCCCTGAAGCTCTGGGCGGAGCGCGGCTTCGACCGCACCCCCGTCGCGGCGATCGCCCGCGAGGCCGGGATCGCGAAGGGCACCTTCTACCTCTACTTCGAGAGCAAGGGCGCGCTGCTCCTCGAGGTGCTGCGGCGCAACTCGCTCGTGCCGGACGTGCTCGCGCTGATCCGCGCGCTCGAGACCGAGCCCATGGAGGACGCCGTCCACGCCTTCGTGCGCGGCGCCTGGCGCCACCTCGCCGGCCATCGCGAGCTCCTGCTGGTCGCGATGCGCGAGCTGCCGACGCACCTCGAGCAGGCGCGCGAGGCGGTCGAGCGCGTCCTCGTGCCGACCAACGCCGCCCTCGCGCGCCATCTCGAGTCGCGCCTCGGGGCCCGGCTCGCGGGCCGGCTCTCGCCCGTGATCGCCGTCCGCGCCCTGGTCGGGATGATCGTCGTCGTCTTCCTGAGCCAGGAGGTGCTGGGCGCCGGGCGCTTCCTGCCGGTGCCCGAGGAGGAGATCACGCGGACGATCGCCGAGCTGTTCCTCCGCGGTGTCACGTCCCCGGAAGGGCCTCCGCCGTGATCCGGCACCTCCGCGGGATCCGGGTCCTGCGCGTCGTCTGGGCGCTCGCGCGCGTGGTCCCGCGCTACTGGCTCCTCCTCCTGCGCGACCGCGCGGGCCGCTGGCCCCCGGGCGACGCGGCCTGGCAGCGCGCGCACGCCGCCGCCGCGCGCGAGATCGAGAGCGTCGCCCTCACGCTCGCGGGCGCCTTCACCAAGGCCGCCCAGGTCCTCGGCGCGCGCGCCGACGTCCTCCCGGCGCCCTTCGTCGAGCGCCTGAGCCGCTTCCACGACGCGGTGCCCCCGCGCCCCTTCGCGACCCTGGCCCCGCTCGTCGAGCGTGACCTCGGCCGCCCGCTCGCCGAGCTCTTCGCCGCGATCGACGAGCGGGCGCTCGCCGCCGCCTCGCTCGCGCAGGTCCACCGCGCGACCCTGCACGACGGCCGCCCGGTGGTCGTGAAGATCCGCTACCCCGAGATCCCGCGCATCATCCCGCTCGACCTCGGCATGCTCCGGCGCGTGGTCGGGATCGTCCAGCGCCTCCAGAGCCGGATCGACCTGCGCGCGCTCGTGACCGAGGTGACCCGCTTCATCGAGCTCGAGCTCGACTTCCGGCGCGAGGCGCGCTCCACCGAGCGGCTCGCGAAGTCGCTCGTGGACCTCCCCGACGTGGTGGTGCCCCGCGTCCACCCGGAGCTCTGCGGCGAGAACGTGCTCGTCCTCGAGTACCTGGAGGGGATCCCGGTCGCGCGCACGGAGGCCGTGCGCGCGGCGGGCCACCGGCTCTCCGACGTCGCGCGCCGGATCGGCGCCCTCTACGGCACGATGATCTTCGAGCACGGCTTCTTCCACGGCGACCCGCACCCGGGGAACCTGCTGGTCCTGCCCGACGGCCGGATCGGCCTCCTCGACTTCGGCCTGTGCAAGGAGCTGCCGCCGGGCTTCGCGCGGCAGGTGGCGCAGATGATGGTGGCCTCGCTGGTCGGCGACGCGGAGGCCGCGCTCGCCGCGGCCGGCGCGCTCGGCTTCGACGTGACGGCGCTGCGGCCCGGGAGCCTGCGCTCGCTGCTCCTCATGATGGTGGGCGACCGCGACACGGAGGCCGGCGTCCTCGCGATCCTCGGCGAGAGCCGGCTGCGCCGGATCCCCGAGGACTTCGCGCTGGTCGCGCGCACCCTGGTCCTGCTCAACGGCCTCTCGCACCGCCTCGCGCCCGGCCGCCGGCTCGTCCAGGCCGAGCTCCTGAAGCACCTGGCGGCGGGCGCGGCGCGCGAGGCGCCGCTCAGGCCGGCCGCAGCCGGTAGCGGATCGGCATCCGCTTGACGCCGCCGAGGAAGCTCGAGCGCATGCGCTCGACCGGGCCCGCGAGCTCGATCGCCTCGAGGCGCGCGGCGAGCTCGGCGAAGATCACGCGCAGCTCGAGCCGCGCGAGGTTCGCCCCGAGGCAGAAGTGCTCGCCGATCCCGAAGCCGAGGTGCGGGTTCGGGCGGCGGTCCACGCGGAAGCGGTCGGGCTCGGCGAAGGCGTCGGCGTCGCGGTTCGCCGAGGGGTAGAGGAGGCAGAGCGAGTCGCGCGCGCGGATCCGCTGGCCGCGCAGCTCGACGTCCTCGACGGGGGTGCGGCAGAACTGGATCACCGGCGAGGTCCAGCGCACGATCTCCTCGACGGCGCTCGGGACGAGGCGCGCGTCGCGGCGCAGCTTCGCGAGCTCGCCGGGATGCTCGATCAGCGCGAGGAGCCCGCCGCTCGCGGCGTTGCGCGTGGTCTCGTTGCCGGCGACCACGAGCAGGAGGAAGTAGGAGAGCAGCTCGAAGGCCGGCATCGGCGCGCCCTCGACGGTGGCGTTCGCGAGCACGCTCACCATGTCGTCGCGCGGCTCCTTGCGGCGCTCGGCGGCCAGGTCGCTGAAGTAGGCGAAGAGGCCGTGGCGGGCGTCCTCGACCCCGTCGATCGGGGCGTCGCCCGTCTGGTACTCGGCGTCGCTCGCGCCGGCGATCTGGTTGGTCCAGCGGAACATGAGCCGCCAGTCGGCGCGCGGGACGCCGAGCATGTCGGCCAGCACGTGCAGGGTGAGCGGCGCGGCGAGGTCGGTGACGAAGTCGCCCGTGCGCTCCTCGCCGTCGCCGGCCATCGCGGCGAGCAGGTCGCGCGTGATGCGCTCGACCTCGGGCTGGCGGCGCGTGATGGCGCGCGGCGTGAACCAGTGGCT
Source organism: Deltaproteobacteria bacterium (assembly GCA_035063765.1). Taxonomy (NCBI): domain Bacteria; kingdom Pseudomonadati; phylum Myxococcota; class Myxococcia; species Deltaproteobacteria bacterium. The sequence continues at coordinate 66,479 of JAPSFT010000023.1, read as the reverse complement.
CGCGGCCTGGCGGAAGGCGGCGTGCTCGGGCGGGTCCATGTTGAGGAGATGCCGCGCGAGCGTGCGCTCGCCCTCGACCGGCGCGCCCTGCTCGAAGATCGCGAGCCGCGGCGCGTTGCGGAAGCGCTCGGGCTGCTTCGAGATCCAGACCACGTCCTCGCGCTTCGTGATCGCCCAGAAGCCGACGCCCCCCGGCAGGTCGAACCAGTGGACCGGCGCCTCCTCGCGCAGGCGCTTCCAGGCCGCGTGCGGATAGCCGTGGCGTGCGAAGGTGTCGGGGCCGATCACGTCGAGGGTGCCGGGAAGCGGGCGCGCGGGCATGGCGCGGAGGCTAGCCGACTGTCCTAGGCTCGGGATCACCGGCCCGAGGAGCCCCCCATGATCGAGGTCCACCATCTCAACAACTCCCGCTCCCAGCGCGTCCTGTGGCTGCTCGAGGAGCTCGAGCTGCCCTACGAGATCGTCCGCTACCAGCGCGACCCCCAGACCCAGCTCGCGCCCGAGTCGCTGAAGAAGGTCCACCCGCTCGGCAAGTCGCCGATCCTGAAGGACGGCGAGACGGTGGTGATCGAGTCGGGCGCGATCCTCGAGTACCTGGTGCGGAAGTACGGCAAGGGCCGCCTCGCGCCGCCCGCGTCCTCGCCCGACTTCGTGCGCTACCTCCAGCTCCTCCACTACGCCGAGGGCTCCGCCATGCTGCCCGTGATGCTGCGGCTCTACATGGCGCGGCTCGGGGAGGCGGGCGCGCCGCTCGCGCCGCGCATCGCGAGCGAGATCGAGACCCACATGAGCTGGCTCGACTCGGAGCTCGCGGGCCGCGAGTGGTTCGTCGGCGACGAGCTCACGGCCGCCGACATCCATCTCTCGTTCGTGATCCAGGCGACGCGGCTCCTCTACGGCCTCGACCACTTCCCGAACCTGGCGGCCTTCCTCGAGCGCATCCAGGCGCGGCCGGCCTACAAGCGCTCGCTCGAGCGCGGCGGTCCGTACGCGTTCTGATCCTGGTCCAGATCCGGATCTTCGTCCCCGATCAGCCTATTTCCATCTTCCCGCCGTGCGGCATGCACACCTAGAATGCCGGGATGGCGCGGCTCGCCTCGCTGCTCCTTCCGCTGCTGCTCGCCGCCGTGGCCCTGCCCGCGCGCGCCGACCTCGCGAGCGCGCTCGACGCGCACCCCGGTGGCGCCGCGCTGCGCGCGCTCGCGCGCGAAGGCCGCGAGCTCGAGCGCGCCGACCAGCTCGCCGCGTCGGCCGATCGCTTCGAGCGGCTCGCGGGCGCGCTGCCCGCCGAGCCCGAGCCGCTCTGGCGCCTTGCGCGCCTCGCGTGGCGGCACAGCGAGCGGCTGCCCGTCGCGAGCGAGGAGGCGCGCCTCGCGGGCTTCCGGCGCGCCGAGGCCTTCGCCCGCGCGAGCCTCGCGCTCGATGCGCGCTGCGCCGAGTGCATGTTCTGGCTGGCCGCCGCGCTCGGCCGCATCACGACCACCCAGGGCGTGATCGAGTCCGCCCGCCTCGCCCCGGTGATCGCCGATCTGCTCGGGCGCGCGATCGCGCTCGAGCCCGCCGGCCGCGAGAGCGCCGACGACACCACGCTCGGCAACCTCTACCACTACGCGGCCGCCTTCTACCGGATCGTGCCCGAGTGGATCTGGCTCTCCTGGGTGCTCGGCGTGCGCGGCGACAAGGAGCGCTCGGTCGAGTACAGCCGGCGCGCCGTCGCGATCTCGCCGGCGCGCCTCGACTACCAGGTGGAGCTCGGGGCCGGCCTGCTCTGCCTCGGCACCGCGCGCCGCCGGGCCGACCTGCTCGAGGAGGGCGCCGCCGTGCTGCGCCACAGCGAGACGCTCGCCCCCTTCGCCGAGGCCCGCATCGACAGGGCCCTCGCCCGGGTCCTCCTCGAGCGCCCCGAGCGCGCCTGCGCCTACGCCCGCGACGGCTGGATCGACATCGACGAGGCGGACGTGGCGGCTCACGCCGGGCGGCCGGCCGGCCGATGACGGGGCATGCGCATCGGGCTGCTCCCCGTCGCCCTGCTCCTCGGCCTCGCCGTCCTGCCCGGCTGCTTCCTCGACGAGATCGACAAGAGCATGGAGCGGTACCAGGGGTCGCGGAAGACCGCCGAGGCCTCGAAGCCAGCCGGGTCGAAGCCGGCGGCGGCCGGCGCCCCCGCGGCGAAGCCCGCTGGGCCGTCGTGGTGGGAGACCGCGCGCACCCTCGGCTCGGACCCGAAGAACGAGGCGATCGCGGGCTGCCAGCTCGCGGGCCGCGTCGAGTTCATGCTGCGCGACGACTGCCTGGCGCGCGGCGGCCAGCCGCAGTAGGCGCGCGGCCGCGCGCGCAGCGGCGGCCCTGCGCGTGAGTCCCACGATGCCCCCGCCCATGAGCCGTACGCCGCCCCCGCCGGGTACCCTCGGGCGCGTGCCGCACAGCCCGCGCGAGGCCGCCTACCGCGCCACGACCTACGCCGCCGCCGACGGCTCCGAGCGGCTCGACATCCGGATCGGCGCGCGCTGCGCGCGCCTCGATGCGCTGCTCGCCGCGCGCGGCCTCGCGGAGTGGGCCTACCTGACCGCCCACAACCCGGGCGGCCAGCTCGCCGCGCCCGCCGCGAACGCGGCCGCCCAGGCCCGGCTCGAGGCCGAGGTCGTCGCCTCGGGGCACCCGTGGCTGCGCGGGGCGAGCTGCGGCGACGGCGGCGACTGGCCGCCCGAGCCAGGTCTCCTCGTGCTCGGGCTCGCGCGGGACGCGGCCCTGGCGCTCGGGCGCCGCTACGGCCAGGAGGCCATCGTCACCGGACGGTGTCAGGAGGCGGCCGAGCTCGTCTTCTGCGAGCTCTGACGCGCCCTCGCGCGACCCGCTTGCCGGCGGGCCGCGGAGTCCCGGACCTGCGGCCAGGAATGGCGATTCCCGTCGGTTGGCCGACGGACTAGAATCCGCCCCGGTGTCGCACTCTCCCTTCGACGCGGCGGTCTTCGCCGGCGGCGGCTGCCGCTGCTTCTGGCAGCTCGGCTTCTGGTCCACCGCGGCGAGCCGCCTCGGGATCGAGCCCGAGCGCGTGGGCGCGGTCAGCGCCGGCGCGGCGATGGCGTGCGCCGCGCTGACGGGGGTCTTCGAGGACCTGGTCGGGGAGTTCACGGCCCGGATCGCCACCAACCGCGGCAACTTCCTGCCCCGCAACTGGCTGCGCGGGCTCCCGGCCTTCCCGCACGAGCGCATCTACCGCGCCACGATCCTGGCGATCACGAGCGCGAGCCGGCTCGCCGAGCTGCACCGCGGGCCGGACGTGCGGGTGCTCCTCGGCCGCCCGCCGGCGCGCACGGGCCGGCTCGGAACCCTCCTGCTCGGCTTCGCCGGCTCGTATCTCGAGCAGTTCCTCGGCGGGGGCGTCCACGCGGTCTGGGGCCGGCGCTGCGGGTTCCGCCCCGAGCTCGTCTCGGTGCGCGAGTGCGCGTCGGCCGAGGAGCTCGCCGCGCTCCTGCTCCACTCCTCGTGCACGCCGCCCGCGCTGCCGCTCTACCTGCGCGACGGCCGCCCCGTCCTCGACGGGGGGATCGTGGACGGCGTGCCGGTCGAGGCGGTCGAGCCCGCCCGCCGCACGCTCGTGCTGCTGACCCGGCGCTTCGCGCCGGCGCGGCTCCCGCGCGTGCCCGGGCGCGTCTACGTGCAGCCCTCCGCGCCGATCCCGATCGACACCTGGGACTACGCGAGCCCCGCGCTCGTGCACGAGACCTTCGCGCTCGGTGCCCGCGACGGGCTCGCGTTCGCGGCATCGCACCGCGGTGTCGGGTGCGCGAGCGGCTGACGGACCTCGCTCGCCGGGGGCCCGCCGCGCGCCGCGCCGGCCTCCTAGCGGGCCTTCTGGTACCAGCGCCCGCCGTCCCCGATCCAGCTCCCGGCCGGTGCGCGCGCGATGAGCTTCTGTCCGGCCAGCGCGGCCACGGCCGTGACGTCGGTGCCCTGCTCGCGCGCGATCTTCTCGTAGGCGGCGCGCCGCTTCGCGTTCACCGCGGCGACGAGCTGCGCCACCTCCGCGCCGCCCTCGCCCCGCACCGCGCCGACGTAGCCGTCGGTCTGCTCGCCCACCAGGCCCTGCGCGCGGGCGGCGTCGAGGTCGAGGGCCCGGGCGGCGGGCGCGGGGCCGAGCGCGAGCAGCAGGAGGAGGGAGGCGAGGCGTCGAAGATGGAGCGCCATCAGAAGATGTCCTTCTCGCTCGCGATCAGGTCGTCGAGCTCGCGGTCCACCTGCACCTTGATCTCGTGCTCGATCTTGATGTTCATCTGGATCACGATCGGCTCCTTCGGAGCCTCGACGGCGACGCGCGGCTGGCAGCCGGCCGCGGCGGCGGCGATGCCGGCCGCGAGGGCGGCGCTGGCGAGCGACCCGGTCCGGCTCACGGCGGTGCTCTCCCCTCCGAGAAGGCCCGCAGCCGCTCCTCGACGGCCGCCGGCACACGATAGGACGCCTGCCCGGCGCGCACGAGATCGGCGAGCCGGGCCTCGAGCGTCAGGTCGAGCTCGACCGGGCGGCCGTCCTGGAAGGCCGGGTTCGCGCCGCGCACGTGGAGGTCCACCGTGAGCGTGCCGGCGAGGTCGCCGTCGATGCGCGCCTCGAGCGTCTCGTAGCGGAAGTCGGAGAAGGCCTCGATCGCGAGGCCGAGGTCGTAGGGGCGGGAGGCGGCGAGCTGGCGGACGGAGGCGGCCGGCGCGTAGCGGATCGTGCCGCCGGGAGCCGTGGTGCGCAGCACGCCGCCGCGCACGACAAGGGCCTCGCCCTCGCGCACGAGCGGCAGCTCGCCCTCCACCTGGCCGCTGCCCGCGAGGCCCGCGAGCGCGACCTCCTCGAGCAGGCGCGCGAGCTCGAGCCCGCGCGCGCGCAGGGTGACGGCGCCCGGGCCGCGGCGGGGATCGACGACGGTCTCGCCCGCCTCGAGGGTCCCGCCCGCGAACCGGAACCGGGCGCTGCGCAGGGCGAGGGCGCCGTCGCGGCGCAGGCGGCCTTCGAGGAGGCCGTCGGTCAGCGGGACGCCGACGTCGAGCAGGCCGATCGCGACGAGCTGGGACGTCTCTGTGTGTAGGGGTGGGCCGGCCAGGGCGAGGGCGGCGTGCAGGCCCTCGACGCGCGCGAGCGGCGCCGTGGCGGCAAGCTCGCGCAGGGCGAGGCCGGCGCTCCAGGCGAAGGCGCCGGCGGCGTCGCGGCGCACCTGGCCGCGGGCCTCCACGCGGCCGGCCACGTCGCGCAGGCCGAGCCGCGCGAGGGGCGGGTAGAGCGCGGCGGGCTGGAGCGCGCCGGGCACGAAGACGAGCGGCGCGAGCTCCCACTCCGCGCGCAGGGCGCCGCCCTCGAGGCGGCCCTGCGCCGACAGGGCGACGCGGCGCTCCGCCCGGGCCGCGTGCCCGTCGAGCGTGGCGCGGAAGGCGAGCGCGTCGAGCCGGCCTTCGAGCTCGAGGCGGCCGCGGGCGGCGCCGAGCGGGTGCTCGAGGGCGAGCGTCGCGCCGCCGGCCACGGCGCCGCCGGGAGCGGCGTCGAAGGCTCCCGTGAGCGCGACCTCTGCAACGCCCTCCGGTGTCGAGAGGAGGAGCCGTGCGTCGTCGAGGACGAGCTCGGCGACGGGCGGCGGCGGCAGCGGCTCGGCGGCGGGCGCGGCGGGGCCTGCGAGCAGCGGGTCGAGGGCTCCGAACGAGAGGCCGGCTTCGCCGAGGGTCGCGCGCAGGCGCAGGCGGGTGACGCGGAGCGCGTCGAGCCGGCCGGCGCGCAGGCCGGCCCAGGACCAGTCGGCCTCGACGCGCGCGGCGGCGAGGTCGGGGGCGCCGGCGGGGTCGATCGCGAGCGCCTCGATCCCGAGGCCGCTGCCGTCGAGGCGCTCGACGCGCAGGGCCACCGGCGCGACGCCACGCGCGGCGAGCGCGGCGACGAGCGCGCGCTCGGTCAGGGCGGTGCGGGCGGCCCACAGCGCGCCCGCGGCGGCCAGCAGCCCGACGAGCGCGACGGCGATGGCGACGCGCAGCCGGTGTGCGAGCGTACCCATCGCGAAACGCTAGCAGCGGCGCCAGGGCAGGAGGCTCCGGTGGAGTTCACGCGCCATCTCGGGATCGAGTCGCTCGGCATGGTGGACGGCGCCTTCACGCTCGAGCTGCGGCTCGACGAGCGCCACATGAGCCTGGCCGCGCGCGCCCACGGCGGTGTCCTCTTCTCGATGCTCGACACCGCTCTCGGCCGCGCCGTGATCGCGGAGCTGCCGGCGGGGCGCGGCTGCGCCACCGTCGAGCTCAAGATCAACTACTTCCGGCCGGTCCAGGGCGGCACGATCCGCGCCTTCGGTCGCTGCGTCCAGCGCACCCGCTCGCTCGCCTACGCCGAGGGCGAGATCCTCGACGAGCAGGACAAGATGCTGGCCCGCGCCACCGGCACCTTCTTCCTCACCGACACCCTCCGCCAGCCCGACCGCGAGCGCGTCTGACCCGGGCCCGGTTCGCCGTGCCGTGACGCGGCAGGGGGCAGACCCGTCCCCGGACGAGCGGAGCGCAGGAGCCCTGTTCTCTCAGTCGCAGACGATGCGGGTCTCGCCGGTGGCGGGGTCGGTCACGTAGGGCGGCTGCACGGGGCTCGGCCGGGGGTCGCCGGGCAGGAGCTGGCCGCAGTCGCTGCACTCGACGTTGGCCCAGTCCGGCGTGCCGGCGAGCATGGCGTCGATCCAGCTCACGATCGTCGGCACGCCGCCGGTCGTGTCGGTGTAGACCTTGTCGTAGCCCCACATGGTGTGCCGGGAGCCGGCGCCGATGTAGTAGCGGTAGTTGTCCGGCGCCGTCGCCGCCGAGTCGTACGCGAGCTCGCGCATCTTCTCGTTCCACTCGCAGCTCGGCTTCCACCAGTTCAGCCACTCGAGGAAGTTGTCGCCGTTCAGCATGACGTTGTAGAAGCCGACCTGCCCGCCGGCGGGGCCGTCGTAGGACGTGGTGTAGTTCCCGAAGCGGCTCTGCGGGTAGTAGAGCGCCGCCTCCGCCCACAGGTCGGACGCCCGCAGCTCGGAGAGCGGCTTGTCGAGGCCCGGGATCCAGCGCGGGAGGTTCTTCTCGATCCCCCACTTCGCGAGGTCGTTCTCGAGGAAGTCCTGGGTGATGACGCCGTTGCCGGCGTCGCCGAGCACGGCGAACGGGGTCGAGGGCCAGGCGAACTCCTGGAGCGCGAGGGCGTTCACCGCCGCGCCGTACGAGCCCGCGCTCGAGCCGGTCACGAACACCTGGTCCGGGCTCACGAAGTGCTCGCGGGCGAACTTTTCCGCCACGGCGGCGTTGATGCGGCCCTTGTGGTGGATCGTCGCCGTGGGGTTGCCGGGGTCGTGCTCGACCACCGCGTCGCCCCAGTGCACGTCGCCGGTGCAGTAGGGCACGAACACCGCGTTCCAGTCGCGGAAGGGGTTCTCGGGATTCGTGAAGTCCGCGAAGCCCGTGGTGGCGCCGGCCGGGTTGTCGCCGGGCCCGGCCTCGGGCTTGAAGGTGCCGAGCAGGCAGGTGGCCGCGTTCCAGCACGCGCCCCCGCCCTGGAAGTAGACGAGGGTCTTGTTCACGGTGCCGCGCTTCACGAAGTACACCCACGGCGTGCCGTGCGAGCAGATCGGCTCGAGCACCTGGTCGCCGAGCTCGCTCGCGTAGGGCACCTGGTCGGGCGGGTCGATCATCGTCCACTCGCTCGGCACCGCCGGCGACACCACCGAGGCTTCGAAGGCCGCGCGGGTGAGGGCGACGAGCGCATCGGTCGGGGCCGGCTCGTGATCGTGGCAGCCGAGCGACCAGTGGCGCTCGAACCGTCCGACCGCGCGCTCCTGGCGGGCGTGGAGGCGCTCGCGCAGCCGGTCGCGGCTGCGCTCGACGAGGTGGCGGCCCTCGGCGTCGAGGAGCTGCCGGCAGGTGGCGGCGGCCGACACGACGCGGCGCGTGCGGCAGATCGGCGAGCCGTCGATCTCCTCGCCGAGGCTGCGCGCGCCCTCGTCGAGGAGCGAGATCATCTCGGCGGCCGTGACGGTCGTGTCCTCGCACGAGACCCCCGCTGCTGCCGAGCGGTCCTCCGCCCGGGCCCAGGCGCGCTCGAGCACGCGGCGCGGCGCGCGGAGCCAGCGCTCCTGGAGCCACCCGTCGCCGCCGTGCCCGAGGCCGAACCAGCGGCCGAGCCAGCCCCAGCTCGACACCCAGCGCACGCCCACGCTCGCCGCGCAGTAGTCGGCAGCGGCGTCGAGCTTCTCGGCGACGCACCGGTCGGTCGGGTAGAGATCCGCGGCGGGACGGGGCTCCGGGTGCCGGGGGCCGTGGGCGCCGGCCGGTGCGGCGGCCGCGAAGGCAACGAGGGCGCAAAGGACGAGCAGGATCCGCGTGCGGGGCATCGGTCGTCTCTCCAGGTGGCCGGACCGTGCGGTCGGTGGCGAGGGCATGTTCCCACGCGAGCGACCGTCCGGTCAACTGCCGGCGCACGCGGGGACGCGAAAGCGCGGCTCGAGCACCCCAGCCCGTGCGCGGAGCGAGGCGAAGGTGCCGGCAGGAGCCGGGCGCGGCGCGAAGCCGAGCCTCCCGAGCTCCCCGAGCAGGGCCTCCCCGACCGCCGCGGGCCCGATCGGCCCGATCTCGTCCTCGACCGCGCCGGCGCTGACCGGGTCGAAGGGGAGGCCGAGCGCCGCGTAGACCGGCCCGAGCACCCCGCGCACGCGCCCGCTCCCGCCGACCACCACGACCCCGCCCACGTGCGCGGCGCCGCGCACCACGCGCTGCCCGACGCCCATCAGCTTCACGCGCCCGCGCGCGTTCACGCTGTGGGCGCCCGGGCAGTACTCGCCCGGCACCTCGCCGACGCGCGCGTCCACCCCGAGCCGGCGCAGCGCCGCCGCGACCCAGCCCGCGACCGCCTCGAAGCGCTCCTCGATCCCGCCGCGCAGCTCGGTGGCCGGCATCGCCCACGCGAAGGCGAGCGACCCGGTCTGGAAGACGGCGGCGCGTCCGCCGGCGAGACGCAAGGCCGCGTCGAAGCCCTGCGCGCGTGCCGCGGCGACGGCGCGCGCGAAGCCCGGGCTCGCCCGGTCGAGGCCCGAGAACGCGACCACGTCGTCGGGCCGGTAGAGGCGGAGCGTCTCGGGCCGCTCGCCGGCCGCCACCGCGTCGAGCAGGGCCCGCGAGACGGCGGTGTCGAGCGCCGGCTCCCCCGGCACGGCGTCCTCGAGCAGCTCCAGTGGGCGCACGCCCGGAGCCTAGGCCACCTTCGCGCGTGCCCGCGTCCGACCGAGGAGCCCCGCATGGTCGCCGCCGCCCGCCCTCCCGACGACTTCCACCCGATCCACCCCGACCACTACGCGGCCTGGGGCTACCCGCACGAGCTGTGGAAGCGCTGGCGGCGCGAGGACCCGGTGCACCGCTTCGACGCGACGGAGGGCATGCCCTTCTGGTGCATCACGAAGCACGCCGACGTCGTCACGATCAGCAAGCGCCCGGAGCAGTTCGTGAACGGCCCCCGGCTCGTGCTGAGCCACCTGCCCGAGGTCCCGAACGCGTTTCCGCCGACGCTGATCCAGCTCGACCCGCCGAAGCACGGCGTCTACCGCCAGCTCATCAGCAAGCGCTTCACGCCGCGCTACCTGCGCGCGATCCACGGCGACATCGAGCGGATCGGCAAGGAGATCGTCGACGCCCTGCTCGCGAAGAGCGGCCCCGGCGGGTACGGCGAGTGCGACTTCGTGCGCGAGGTGTCGGCGCCGCTGCCGATCGCGGTGATCGCGTGGCTCCTGGGCGTACCGGAATCGGACTGGCCGCTGCTCTTCGACTGGACCAACCGCACGATCGGCGCCGGTGACCCGGAGTACCGGCAGGAGGGCAAGACGCCGCAGGAATCGGCGCTGGCCGCGATGACGGAGCTGTTCGGCTACTTCGCAAAGCTCGTCGAGGAGAAGCGCCGCAAGCCCGCCGACGACCTGGTGTCGCTCTTCGCGAGGCTCGAAGTCGGCGGCCGGCCGATCCCCGAGATCGACGTCCTGACCTTCTGCCTGATCATCGTGATCGCCGGCAACGAGACCACCCGCAACGGCACGACCGGCGGCATGCTGGCCTTCATCGAGAACCCGGAGGAGATGCGCAGGCTCCAGCGCACCCCGGCGCTGCTCGGCTCCGCCGTCGAGGAGGTGGTGCGCTACACGAGCCCGATCATCCACTTCGCGCGCACCGCCACCGCCGACTTCGTGCTGCGCGACCGGCGGATCCGTGCCGGCGAGGCCGTCGCGCTCTTCTACCCGAGCGCGAACCGCGACGAGGAGGTCTTCGCCGACGGCGACGCCTTCCGCGTCGCGCGCGACCCGAACCCGCACCTGGGCTTCGGGATCGGCGAGCACTTCTGCCTGGGCTCGCACGTGGCGCGGCTCGAGCTCGCGGTGGCGTACCGCCACCTCCTGCCGCGGATCGCCGAGATCGAGGTCGCGGGCCCGGTCGAGCGCCTCCACTCCTCGCTGGTCGGCGGCGTGAAGCGGCTCCCGATCCGCTACCGGCTCGCGGGCTGAGCCCAGCGCCGGCTTCGCGCAAGCGCCCGATCGGGTGCGCGCCGGGCAGTTGCCGCCCCTCGGGGCCCGATTTCTCCGGCAGGCCCGCGCCCGTGACACGCCTGCGCGCGGAAGGCCACTTCCACGGCGAGGACCCGCATCCGCAGGAGAAGCCCATGGATTTCCCGACCCGCCCGATCCGGACCGTGCTGCCGGTGCTCTTTACGCTGGCCCTGGCCGCGCCGGCCGGGGCGCTCGGCATCGGTGACACCGAGTACCTGCGCTTCCCGGCCGGGGGTTCGAACACGGGCTTCACGAACACCGGCCCGGCCTTCGACTTCGCGACCACCCCGCTGGACCAGACGCTGTGCGCCGGGGCCGGCACGTTCCAGAAGGTCGGCGTCTGCAGGAACAGCTCCAGCTACGACATCACGATCTCGCAGGCGCTCCAGACCGTGCACCAGTTCCCGCAGGCGCGGGGCAGTGAGCCGACCGGCGCGAGCCCGTTCATCGCCGACTCGCTCTGGACGGCCACCAACACGAGCGGCGAGACCTACGGGCGGGTGCTCCTGCTGTTCAGCGCGGTGAACCTCGCGCCCTACCCCGGGGCCATCAACCCGGGCGGCTACCCGGACCTCGAGGTGGGGCTCGACGGCGACCTGCTCGAGATCGTGAAGTACACGGCGGGGGGAAGCGACTACTTCTTCGGCGCCGTCGATCTCGGCGTCCTCGATCCGGGTGAGTCGCGGCAGTTCACGGTCCGCTATATCGTGAGCTCGGGGGTGATGCCGATCGTGAACAACCAGGTGGTGATGCCGCCGCTCAAGCTCGTGGCGCAGGTGGTGCCGGAGCCGGGGACGCTCGTGCTCCTCCTGACGGGCCTCGCCGGAATCGGGTACGCCGGGCGCGCGCGATGAGCTTTGGCCGCCGCGCAGCCGGCGCGGGCGCGTCGATCACGCTCGGAGTGCTCCTCGGGCTCGCCAACGGCGCCGCCGGGGCCGCCGAGGACCCCGCTGCGCTGCGCGATCGCGCCCGCGAGCAGGCGAGCGCCGGCCACTGCGACGAGGCGCTCCCGCTGCTCGACGAGGCGCGCGCCGGGCTGCCCGACGACGCCGGGGTCGCGAACCTGATCGGCCTGTGCCGGATGCAGCGCCAGGAGTGGGAGGCGGCCGCGCAGGCCTTCGCCGATGCGAAGCGCCTCGATCCCGACACACCCGACGTCGACCTGCACCTCGCGGTCGCGCGCTTCCACGCGGGCGACGTCGACGGCGCCGAGCTCGCGCTCGACGACGCCCGCGTGCGCTCGCCGGGCAGCGCCGAGGTGGACCTCTACGACGGCCTGATCCGGCTCGAGCGCGCCGAGGAGCCAGTGGCCGCGGCCGAGGCCCTCGAGCGCGCGCGCGGGCGCGATCCGGTCGGGGTCGAGCCCGTCGCGTCCTACTACGCCGGGGTGGCGTGGCTGCGCGCGAAGGAGCGCGAGCGCGCCCGCGAGGCGCTCGAGCGCGTGCAGCGCGAGGCGCCCGGCACGAGCTGGGCGGCTGCCGCCGAGCGCGCCCTCGCCGGCTCGGAGGGCCGCGCCCTCCTGCCCGACCGCCGCGACCTCCAGGGCCTCCAGCAGGCCGAGCGCCCGCTCGGTCGCGCGCCGGTCGAGGGCGAGCGCCAGGGTCCCTGGGTCGTCCTCTCGGGCGGCTTCGAGTACGACAGCAACGTCCTCCTGCGCGGTGACAACGTGTCGGTCCCCGACGAGATCTCCGACGAAGGCGACGTCCGCGGCGTGTGGACCGCGCAGGTCGGGACCGAGGTGTTCCGCAACCGCGACTGGGCGGTCGGGATCCTGGGCGCCTTCTACGGCTCGGCGCACTTCGAGCAGACCGACTTCGACACCCAGTATCCGTCGGCCACCGCCTGGGTCGACCGCCGGCTCGCCGAGGCCACCCTCGCGCGGCTCCAGTACGACTTCAGCTACGCCTGGGTCGGCTACGACGGCTACCTGCTCGAGCACTCGCTGACGCCGGCGCTCTTCCACGACTGGGGCGGGCGCTGGGGCAACTCGCGGCTGTTCGCCGAGCTGAGCTGGGACGACTACCGCTTCGACAGCGACGACGTGCCGGACGGGAGCCCCCCGCCGGCGGGCGGCCCGGGCAGCGCCTGCCCCGACCCGAACGAGCCCTGCGGCCCCTTCGGCCTCGACGAGAGCGAAGAGCGCAACCGCGACGGCTTCTGGTCGATCGTGGGCTTCGACCACATGGTGCCGGTCGAGGAGCTGCGCACCCAGTTCTCGGCCGGCTACCGCTGGCACCACTACGACGCCGAGGGCGAGGAGTACGACTTCCAGGGCCACGAGTTCGTGCTCGGCACGCGGACGCTGCTCCCGTGGCAGGTCGTGCTCGACCTCCAGGGCAGCTACACCTATCGGCCCTACGACCATCCCTCCACGTACCCGAACCCGAACGACCTCGTGAACGGCGTGGAGTACAGCCTGCGCAATGGCGACAAGCGGGAGAACGTCTGGCAGGCGGACGTGATCGTGGAGCGGCCGATCACGAACTGGCTGATCGGGTCGCTCCGCTACGAGTACACCCGCAACGACTCGAACGTCGAGGTCTTCGACTACGACCGCCACGTCGTGGGCGGCTACCTGACCTTGTACTACCAGCCCGACCTCTAGGGTTGCGGGCTGGTCGGGAGAAGGAGAGCTGGACATGCGGAAGACGAGCTGGATCGCCGGCATCGTGGTGGCGTTCGCGATCGCGACGAGCGCCCGTGCGGACGAGATCGAGGTGCCTGCCTGGACGCCGGAGCCCCCCGCGGTGAGCGCCGGCCCGGCGCTGCCGGCGGTCGCGGACCGCTTCACGCCGAACGACGTGGCTGCGCCGGCTCCGCCGGGCGTCCTCTACGCGCCGGGCCCGCCCGCCTTCGACCGCTTCTCGTGCGACACCTTCACCTGCGGCGGCGGCCGCGGTGGCGCGTCGCTCGGCGTGATCGAGTCGCCCGCGACCCCCGGCGAGCTGCCCGGCTTCGACAACTGAGGGTCGCGGATCCGTGAAGGAGGAGGCATGGACCGATCGACCGTCCGCGTGGCGCTCGGCGCCGTCGTGGCACTCGCGCTGCTCGGGGGCTGCGCGACGCGCGGCAGCGTCCGGGACCTCGAGCAACGCGTGAGCACGCTCGAGCAGCGCCTCGACGAGGTGAGCGCGACGGCCGAGCGCGCCGTCAGCGGCGCCGAGGCCGCCCAGGCCGCGGCCGAGCGCGCCGCCGACCGTGCCGACGACGCCGCCCGCACCTCCGAGGCGATCTTCCGCAAGGGCGTCTCGAAGTAGGGTCGGGGGAGGGGCCGCCTACAGGCGTCCCACGGCGACCGGGATCCCGCGCGCCTCCTCGACCGCCCGGCGCACGCGCAGCGGATCGACGGAGTCGGCGAGACCGAGCGCATGGAGGCGCTGGTACGCGCTCGCCAGCGCGTCGGGCTCGCGGCCGTAGAGGTCGGGGTGCGCCTCCACGTAGATCGTGCCGTCGCGCTGGCCGATCTTCACGGTCTGGTAGACGAGCCGCAGGGGGGTGCGCTCCCGGGTGCGCGCGAACAGGCGCGCGACCTCGTCGTTGTAGAGCCGGATGCAGCCGTGGGTGGCCTCGCGGCCGATCGACCACGGGTTGTTCGTGCCGTGGATCCCGTAGCTCGTGCTCCCGATCGTCATCCAGTGGTCGCCGAGGGGGTTCTCGGGGCCCGGCGGCACCACGGCCGGCAGCTCGGGCTTCTCGGCGCGGATCGAGGCGGGCACGGTCCAGGTGGGGTGCTCGCGCTTGCGCCCGATCCGGAACGCGCCCACGAGCGAGGGGTCCATCTGGTCGCCGATCGCGATCGCGAAGACCTCCGGCTCCGGCCCGGCCGTGTAGTCGTAGAGCTGCATCTCCGGGACGTTCACGACGAGCCCCTCGTGCGGCGCGTCGGGCAGCACGTGCTCGGTCGGGAGCTGCACGACGGTGCCGGGCTCCGGGATCCAGTGGTGGACCTCCGGGTTGAGGCGCGCCACGCGGTCGAAGCCGAGCCGGTGGCGGTAGGCCACGTCGAGGAGCGTGTCGCCCGGCTCGACGAGGTCGCTGCTCGGCGCGCCCACGAGCGGGGGGATCTTCGCGAGATCGGGGCGTGGCGCGGGCGGCAGCGGCGCGCACAGCGCCAGCGTGCAGGGCAGGAGCAGCGCGAGCACGGGCCGCGACATCGCGGGATCGTATAGCCTCCGCTCCCATGCTTCGCGCGCGACCCTGGCGTCGGATGGCGCTCGCCCTGGCCGCGGGCGCGGCCGCCTGGACCGGCGCCTGCGCGCGGCCGGCCCCCGCGCCACCGCCCGCCCCGCCGGCGCCCGAGGCCCGGGCACCCATCCCGCTCCCCTGCGAGCGCATCGAACGCATCGTCGTGAGCAAGGCGGCGCGCGTGCTCGTCGCGGCCTGCGCGGGCGGGGGCGAGCTGCGCCTGCCCGTGGCCCTCGCGCGCGCACCGGGCCCGAAGCGCGCGAAGGGCGACCAGCGCATGCCCGAGGGCGAGTACCGCATCGCCGGCCCGGCGCGCCCGAGCCGCTTCCACCGCTTCCTCCCGATCGACTACCCCGCGCCCGCCGACGCCGAGCGCGCGCTCGCCGAGGCCCGGATCGACCGCGCCGAGCGCGACGCCATCGTCGCCGCCCACCGCGCCGGCCGGCTACCACCCCAGACGACCGCCCTCGGCGGGCACCTCGGGTTCCACGGCGAGGGGAAACGCTGGCGGGGAGAGGGCGATCTCGACTGGACGGAGGGCTGCATCGCGCTCAGCGACGGCGACGTCGAGCGGCTCGAACGGCTCGCACCGCCGGGCACGCCCGTCCGCATCGAGCCCTGAGCCGGAGGGGCGCGGGTGCGGGTCTGCGCCGGGATGTCCCTGATTCCGGGGACAGCAGGACGCCGTCATGGGCTCGCGGCTTCGAGACGCAGTGCGGCACGAGCTCTATCATCGGCCTCTCGCCCGACCGCCTGCCCAGTCCGGCGCCCGCCACCACCAGGAGACCCCCCTGCCGGCCCACCTGCGCACGCCCCGAGCTGCCCCGGCTGTGACCGACCTCACAGCGCCCGCCTCGACCGCCGAGCGATGCTGTACGCCGCGAAGGAGGCGGGCCGTGATGCAACCCGAGGACCGGGGCCTGGTGGAGCGGATGCAGGCGGGTGACCGCGAGGCGTTCGGCGAGGTCTACGAGCAGTACGCGCGGCGCGTCTACGCCTTCGCGCTGCGGCGGCTGCGCGATGCCGACGAGGCCGAGGACGTCTGCCAGGACGTGTTCGTCGAGGTGGCGCGCTCGATCCGGGGCTTCGAGGGTCGCTCGACGCTCGGCACCTGGATCCTCGGCATCACCTTCCACGAGGTCTGCAACCGCCGCCGCCGCTCGAGCCGCCGGGCGGTCTCGCTCGAGAGGCACCAGGACGGCGTGCGGCCCGACGAAGGCTCGCCGGTCGACCGTCACGTCGAGGCCGTGCGCGTGCTCGCGCGCTGCACCGACGTGCTGGGCAGCGAGATCGGCGAGGCGCATCGCGTGATCTTCGAGCTCGCGCTCGCTGGCGCCACCGACGTGGCGGCGATCGCCGACCAGGTGGGAAAGTCGCGCCAGGCGGTGAAGATCAGCCTGTTCCGCACGCGCCGGCTCCTCGGCGAGCGCGTGGTGGGCCTGCGCGAGCTGCTCGCCCGGCACGCGTAGGCCGCTCGGAGCCGCCGCCGCGTCGTCCGGGCCAACTCCTCCGGTGCGCCCGCGCCCGGCCGGGGTCGCGCCGGCGCGCCCCTGGCGGCGCGTCCCCGGTGCGCCCCGTCGCAGGCACACCTGCATGCGACGCTATGGTCTCGCTGCACCCACGGAGGCCCCCGGATGCTTCGCGTCACGCTACGGCTGTCCTGCCCTGCCCTGCTGCTCGCCGTCCTGGCGATCGGGTGCGCTTCGACGAAGCTCACCTCCACCTGGCGGGACCCGGCGCTCGGCTCGCTCCAGTTCCGCAAGGTCGTGGGCATCGCGTTGACCGCCGATCCGACCGTGCGGCGGCTCGCCGAGGACGAGTTCGTGCGCGCCGTGGGGCCCGCGCAGGGCATCGCCGGCTACACCCTGATCCCGGACGAGGAGCTGCGCGACCGCGAGCGCGCCCGCGCGCGGCTCGAGGCGGCCGGCGTCGACGGCGCCGTCGTCTTCCGGCTCGCCTCGGTGGAGGATCGCGAGCGCTGGGTGCCGCCCACCAGCTACGGGACCCTGTGGGGCTACTGGGGCTGGGCGGGTCCGAGGGTCTGGGAGCCCGGCTATCTCACGACCGATCAGTTCGTGCAGGTCGAGGCGGCCGCCTACACGGTCTCCGATGCCCGCCTCGTGTGGGCCGCCCGCAGCGAGACGATCAACCCCTCGTCGGTCGAGGACCTGATCGGCGGGGTCGTGCGGGTGTCGGTCGACGAGCTGCGCCGGGAGAAGCTGATCCCGTGAGCGAGCGCGAGCGCAGCGCCACGCTCGAGCGGGCGATCCGCTGGCTGGCGGATCGGCGCCGCGAGGCGCCGGAGGCGCGGCCGGCCGCGCTTGCCGACGAAGCGGCGCGCCGCTTCGACCTCTCGCCGCGCGACGCGGAGTTCCTGCTCGCCTTCGCGAGGGACGCGGGCGAGCGCCATCCAGGCTAGGGATCCGCGCCGCGGAGGAGGAGCGATGGCGACGACGACCGGCCGCACGCTCGGGATCTCGGCCGCGCTCGCCCTCGCCCTGCTCGGCGGAGCGTGGATCGCGTTGCGCACGCTCGCGGGGGGCGGGGAGGAGCCGCCGCCCGCAGCGGCCGCCGCCGCGGACCCGGCCTCGCGCCGCAGCCCGCCCGCGGGTGAGGTGGTGGGCCGCGTCGGCCGCTACGGGAGCCACGTCTGGCTCGGCATCCCCTACGCGGTGCCGCCGGTCGGCGAGCGCCGCTGGCGGGCGCCGCAGGCCGCGGAGCCCTGGAGCGGGGTGCGCGAGACGCTGGCCTTCGGCTCGCCCTGCGTGCAGTACACGAGCCCCTTCGCCGGCATCGAGGGCCCGCCCGGCGAGCTGCGGGGCAGCGAGGACTGTCTCTTCCTGAACGTGTACGCGCCGAAGCTCGCGCCGGGCGCCGTGCCGCGCGGCGCGGAGCGGCTCCCGGTCCTGGTGTGGATCCACGGCGGCGGCAACGTGATCGGCCGCGCCGATTTCTACGACGGCGGCGCGCTGGCCGCGCGCGAGCGCGTGATCGTCGTGACGCTCCACTACCGGCTCGGGCCCTTGGGCTGGTTCCGCCACGCGGCCCTGCGCGAGGCCGACGCGAGCCCCGCCGAGCGCTCCGGGAACTTCGGCACGCTCGACCTGGTGCGCGCGCTCGAGTGGGTGCGCGACGACATCGGCGCCTTCGGCGGCGATCCCGGCCGCGTCACGATCTTCGGCGAGTCGGCCGGCGGCACCAACGTCGTGTCGCTGCTGCTCGCGCCCCAGGCGCGCGGCCTCTTCCAGCGCGCGATCGTGCAGAGCGGCGGCACCTTCTTCGCGACGGCGGCGGAGGCGGAGCACTGGCGCGACGACCCCGAGCCCGGCCACCCGCGCTCCTCGAACGAGATCGCCGCGCAGCTCGCGATCGACGCGGGGGAGGCGCCCGACCGCACCGCTGCGAAGGCGCTCGTCTCCGGGATGCCGCCCGCCGAGCTCGCGCGCTGGCTGCGCGCCGCCACGCCGGCCGCGCTGATGGCCGCCTACCGCGGCGCGGGCGATCCGCTGCTCGAGATGCCCCGCGTCTTCGCCGACGGTGCGGTGCTGCCCGCCGGAGACCCGCTCGCGCGCTTCACCCGCGCCGACGGCTGGAACCGCGTGCCGGTCGTCCTCGGCACGAACCGCGACGAGAACAAGCTCTTCCTGTTCCCGGACCCCCGCTACGTGCGCCGCTGGCTCGGGATCGTCCCGCGCGTGCGCGACCCCGATCTCTATCTCGCCCTCGCGGACGCGCAGAGCGCGATGTGGAAGGCCACCGGCGCCGACGCGCCCGCCGCGGCGATGGCGCAGGTCTCGCCCGAGGTCTTCGTCTACCGCTTCGACTGGCACGAATGGCCGAGCCTGCTCGGCTTCGACGCGGCCACCTACGTGGGCGCCGCGCACGGCCTCGAGATCCCCTTCGTCTTCGGCCACTGGAGCCTCGGCACGCGCGGCCGCTTCCTGCTGCGCGCCGAGAACCGCCCTGCGCGCGAGCGGCTCTCCGACGCGATGCGCTCCTACTGGGCCCACTTCGCCGCGAGCGGCCGGCCGGGTGCCGGGCTCGCCGGCGACCTCCCGGAGTGGAGCGCCTGGGACGCCCGCCCGGGCGGGCACAAGACGATGCTCCTCGACTCGGCGGCGGGCGGCGGCCTGCGCATGGGCTCGGAGCCGGTGACCGTCGAGACCGTGCTCGCGTCGGTGGCGGCGGACCCGCGGCTCGCGGACCCGAAGCGGCGCTGCTGGGTCTACCACGAGCTCGCTGCCCGCGGGCGCGGCTTCGAGCGCGCCGACTACGAGCGCGTCGGCTGCGACGACTTCCCCTTCGACGCCTTCCCCTGGCACTGAGGACCGAACCATGCCCGACCGATCCGACGCGCTGGTCGTCTTCGGCGCCACCGGCGACCTCGCCTACAAGAAGATCTTTCCGTCGCTCTACGCCATGGCCCACGACCGCGGGACGCCGCCCCTGATCTGCGTCGGGCGCGAGCCGGTCGAGGTCTCCTGGCTCGTCGAGCGCGCCCGCCGGAGCATCGAGGCGCGCGGGGGGAAGCTCGACGAGCAGGTCTTTGCGAAGCTGGTCGGCGCGCTCCGCTACGTGGGTGGCGACTACACGACGGCGGCTTTCTACACGGAGCTATGTCGAGCGCTGGGAGATGCGAAGCGCCCCGTCTTCTACCTCGCAATCCCCCCGAGCGCCTTCCCGACCGTCGTGCGCGGGCTCGGCGCCGCCGGCTGCGTGGAGAACGCGCGGATCGTGGTCGAGAAGCCCTTCGGGCGCGACCTCGAGTCCGCCCGCGCGCTGAACCGCACGCTGCACGAGCGGTTCCCGGAGCCCGCGATCTTCCGGGTGGACCATTTCCTCGGCAAGGAGCCGGTGCTGAACCTGCTCTACTTCCGCTTCGCCAACTCGTTCCTGGAGCCGATCTGGAACCGCCAGCACGTCGAGCACGTGCAGATCACGATGGCGGAGAGCTTCGGCGTGCAGGGGCGCGGGCGCTTCTACGAGGAGGTGGGCGCGATCCGCGACGTCGTCCAGAACCACCTGCTCCAGGTGGTGGCGCTGCTCGCCATCGAGCCGCCCACCTCGGGGCGCGCCGACGCGATCCGCGACGAGAAGGTGAAGGTCTTCCGCTCGATGCGCTCGGCGGAGCCGGCGCGGCTCGTGCGCGGCCAGATGCGGGGCTACCGCGACGAGCAGGGCGTTGCGAAGGACTCGACGGTCGAGACCTACGCCGCGCTCGAGCTCCACATCGACTCCTGGCGCTGGGCCGGCGTGCCCTTCCTGATCCGGACCGGGAAGTCGCTGCCCGTGACCGCCACGGAGGTGCGCGTGTCGCTGCACCGGCCGCCGCAGCAGGTCTTCGGGGGCGTCGCGCTCGAGCAGGGCCGCGAGCCCAACTACCTGCGCTTCCGGCTCGGCGGCGAGGCCGAGATCGCGCTCGGCGCGCGCACCCTCGGGCCGGGTGAGGGGATGCGCGGCGAGTCGGTGGAGCTCTCGGTCTGCCCGAGCCGTGGCGTCACGGCCGCGGCCTACGAGCGGCTCCTCGACGACGCGATCGACGGCGATCCCACGCTCTTTGCGCGCGAGGACGAGGTGGAGGAGTGCTGGCGCATCGTCGACCCGCTGCTCCGCGAG
Organism: Deltaproteobacteria bacterium; assembly: GCA_035063765.1. Classification (NCBI taxonomy): domain Bacteria; kingdom Pseudomonadati; phylum Myxococcota; class Myxococcia; species Deltaproteobacteria bacterium. The sequence continues at coordinate 46,114 of JAPSFT010000023.1, read as the reverse complement.
CCGGGGCCGGTGCATCCCTACGAGCCCGGCTCGTGGGGCCCGCCGCAGGCCGACGCGCTCGCCGCGCCGGTGGGCGGCTGGGACGAGCCCGGGCCGCCGCGCGGCGAGGGCCCGTGAGCCTGCGCCTCGAGGTGCTCGACGACGAGGAGGCGGTGGCGCAGCGCGGCGCGGGCGAGATCGCCGGCGCGGCCCGCGACGCCTTCCGCGCGCGCGGCCGCTTCGGCCTTGCGGTGAGCGGGGGGCGTACGCCCTGGCGCATGCTGGCCTGGCTCGCCGAGACGCCCGAGGTGCCCTGGCGCGCGATGCACGTCTTCCAGGTCGACGAGCGCGTGGCGCCCGACGGCGACCCGGCCCGCAACTGGGCGCCGCTCGAGGACGCGCTGCTCTCCCATGCGCCGCTTCCGCCCGGCCATGCCCACCCGATGGCGGTCGGCGCCTGCCGCGACGACGGCGACCTCGCCGCCGCGGCCGCCGCCTATGCACGCACGCTCGAGGCCGTCTGCGGGCGGCCGCCGGTGCTCGACCTCGTCCACCTCGGGCTCGGCGCCGACGGCCACACCGCCTCGCTCGTGCCCGGCGACCCGGTGCTCGACGCCCGCGCTGCCGACGTCGCCTTCACCGCCGTGCCCTACCAGGGACACCGGCGCGTGACGCTCACCTTCCCGGCGCTGGCCCGCGCGCGCCGCATCCTGTGGGTCGTGACGGGCGCCGAGAAGCGCGACGCGCTCGCGCGCCTGCTCGCGGGCGATGCCTCGATCCCGGCTGGCCGGGTCCGCAGCGACGCTGCGCTGGTGCTCGCCGATCGCACCGCCGCCGCCCGATGACCCGCGTCCGCCCGACGAGCCTCGCTCGCCCGAGTCAGGCCTAGGCGCCGAGCCCCTCCGCCATGAGGTCGAGGCGGAGCTTGCGGAAGAGCATGCAGTAGTTGGGCGGCTCACGGTCGTAGAGCGGGGTCCAGAAGGCGGAGAGCCCCGGCAGCGCGCGGGCGGCGAGCGTGCGCAGCTCGGGCGGGTTCAGGAAGCGCACCGTGCCGCGCGAGAGCGCACGATCCGTGATCCAGCCGAGGCCGGCGCGCAGGCCGCCGGGCGCGAACTCCTTCACGATGAAGAGCGCCTCGGGCGCCGCGCGCTCCTGGACGCGCCGCAGGTAGCCTTCGCGCGCTTCCGGGGCCAGGTGGTGCAGGACGTCGGAGAGCAGCACCACGTCGGGCTGCGGCGCTCCGGGGACGGCGTCCTCGGCGAGCACGATCTCGGGATCGAGCGGGCGCAAGTACGGGTTGCGCGCGAGCACCAGGTCGAGGAGCGCCCCGCCGTCGGCCGTGAGCGCCAGGATCGACGTGCGATCGGGAAGCGAGGGCAGGCTCGCGGCGACGGCCTCCGCGTGCGCGAACACCGTCGCGTGCCAGACGTGGGCGGCACGCGCCAGGAAGCCCATCTGGGCCGCTGCGCGCACCGGGAGTGCGCATACCCCTCCGATTGCACCCGACACAGCAGCCACCCTACCTCCCCGTCGATGACCTCCCGGTGAACGGCTGTCGGGCTCGTGACGCACTGCAGCAGCAATGCGTCGGATCGCCAACTTCCCGCAGCCGCTCGGCCACGGGCGCCTCCCCCGGGGCCTGCCGACCACCCGCGCCGGCAGTGCCCCCCTTCGCACTCAGGCCGCGAGGCCGATCTCCCGGTACTTCGGCGCCGTGCGCTCCGTGATGAGCCCGAGCTTCTGGAGCTGCGGGATCACGTAGTCGCGGAACGGGCTCGGCTGGCGCGCGCGGAAGGCCGGGTCGGAGAACTTCTGGCGGAACTCGGCGATCGCGGTGTCGCGGTCGACGCCCACCTCGGCGAGCACGTTCAGCGCCGAGATCCCGCCGACGCCCTGGCGCCCGATCATCGCGGAGACCGCGCCGAAGGCGAAGTCCTCGAGCTCGTCGTGCTCCTTCTCGGGCATGCGCGGCAGCTCGTCCTTCAGGTAGATGATCCCGTAGGAGACGTGGCGGGCCTCGTCCTGTGCGGTCAGCTCGACCACGTTGCGCAGCAGCTCGTCCTTGCTGCCCTCCTTCATGAGCTTGAAGGCGCCCATCGCCAGGCTCTCGACGATGATTTGCATGCCGACGCACTTCTTCTGCCAGGTGTCGGCGGCGAGGATCGCGTTCAGCACGGCCTGGAGCTGCGGGTCGATCGGGTAGACGCGGTCGAGGCGGGTGATGTAGCGGTGGAAGACCTCGACGTGGCGCGCCTCGTCGACCACCTGGGTGGCGGCGTAGAGCTTGCCGTCGGTGTCGGGCACCACGTCCACGAGCTGGCCGCAGCAGAGCAGCGCCCCCTGCTCGCCGTGCAGGAACTGCGAGAGCCGCCACGCCGCGATCCGGATCGCGAGGTCCTTGCGCTTGCGCTCGGGCAGCGCCTGGTAGAAGTCGAACTGGGTCATCGGATTCTGGCGCGGATCGAGGATGTCGCCCTCGCGGTCGATCTCGAGGTTCCAGGGGATGTCGGTGGCGGCGTTCCACTGCTGCTTCTTCGCGACCTCGTAGAGCTCGCGCAGCGCCTTGATCTTGGGCTCGTAGTCGAAGCGCCAGAGGGTCGTCATCTGGCTCGTGAGCTGGTCGATGGACATCGTGTCTCCTTCACTCCTCGACGAGGATTCCCCCGGTCGGGCAGTACTCCGCGGCCTCGCGGCACGCGGCCTCTTCGTGGTCGTTCGCCGGCTGCCGCACCACGCGGGCGACCGAGCTGCCGGGCCCCGTCTCCATGTTGTCCGGGGCACGCTCGCGGCACAGCCCGCAGCCGATGCAGAGATCCTCGTCGATCTCGAAGTGGCCGTGCGCGGCGTGCCCGTGCGGATCTGCGTTCGCGGCGCTCCGGTCGTCCACGGGCTGCTGCGCCATCAGCCGGCCTCCTCCACGAAGACGTAGCGATCCACCATCTCGATCAGCTCGGCGAGCACCTGCTGCGGAGCGGGCTCCGTCATGCGGTGCACGAAGACCTCGCGCGCGGCCGCCTGGATCGAGCGGCGGATCAGGAACGCGGCCGCGAGCGGGTCGAGCCCCGCGCGGACGATCCCGCGGTGCTGGCCGAGCACGAGCAGGTCGCGCAGGCGCTCGATCCCGACCTGGTGGATGCGCTCGAGGCGCGTACGCACGTCGCCGTCGCGCTCGGCGAGCTCGAGCAGGACCAGGTAGAAGCCGCCCTCGCGGCGCAGGCGCTCGTAGTTCGTGCGCAGGAAGTCGGCGAAGCCGCTGCGCAGGTGCTCGCCGAAGAGGCTGCCGACGTCGTGGGCGTCGCGCGCGCGCGTGAGCTCGCGGTCGCCCCAGTCGTCGATCAGCGCGAGCAGCAGCGCGCGCTTGTCGGGGAAGTGGTGGTAGAGCGTGCCGACCCCGACGCCGGCGCGCTCGGCGACGTCGGCCATGCTCGTCGGCTCGTAGCCGCGCCGCGCGTAGAGGGCCTCGGCGGCGTCGAGCACCCGGCGGCGGGTGGCGAGGGCGCGCGCCTGCGGGCGCCTCCCGCGCCTGCCGATCCGCGCAATCTCCGCGCCTGCCGGCCGAGCCATGAGGATCCCGATCCTACTCCGATCGAAAACCGAATACAAGCTCGATTTTTATAGGTAACCGACTGTTTTCAAAAGCAATCTAGAATCTGTCCAGATGGATCAGGACCTCAGCGTACGACCGTGAGATCCGCGTAGCGCGGGAGCAGGCAGCGCTGGTCCTGCATCGCGTCGCGGCGGAAGGGCGCGCCGAGCTCCCGGTTGAGCACGACCTCGACGAGCGTCGTCGTGCCCTGCGCCTGCGCGGCGCAGGCGTCGGCCACGGCCCGGGTGAGCTCGGGGGCGCGCGTCGCGCGCACGCCGGCGAGCCCGAAGGCGCGCGCCACCTCGGCCCAGGAGAAGTCGTCGCCGAGCTCGGTGCCGACGAAGCGCTCGCCGAACCAGAGGATGTCGTTCTTCTTCTCGGCGCCCCACTGCCCGTTGCGGAACACCACGATCGTCGCGGGGATCCCCATGCGCCGGCAGGTCGGCAGCTCGTTCATGCCGATCCCGAAGGCGCCGTCGCCGGCGAGCGCCACGGCCGGACGGTCGGGCCGCGCCACCTTGGCGCCGAGGATCGCCGGGAAGGCGTAGCCGCAGTTGCCGAACATGCCGGGCGCCAGGAAGCTGCGCGGCTGCTCGAAGTGCAGGTAGCTGTTGGCCATCGCGCAGACGTTGCCGATGTCGGTCGACACCATGGCGTCGTGGGGGAGCCCGGCCTGGATCGCGCGCAGCGCCTGGCGCGGCGAGAGCACCTCCGGCGCCTCGGCGCGGGCGCGCGCGTTCCAGGTGCTCCCGGGGTCGTCCTCCTCGTGGTCCCAGGTGGCGAGCTTCTGGGCCCAGGCGGCCTTGCGCGCCTCGGCCTCCTTGCGCCGCGCCTCGCCGGCCTCCCCCGGCGCGTGGCCCGCCAGGGCCTCGAGCAGCTCCTCCGCCACCGCCCGCGCGTCGCCGCAGATCGCGACGTCGACCCGCTTGGCGAGGCCCAGCATGTCGGGATCGACGTCCACCTGGATGACGCGCGCCTTCCCGGTCCAGTACTCGATCCCGTGCTGGGGCAGGGTGCTGAAGGGATTGAGCCGCGTGCCGAGGGCGAGGACCACGTCGGCCTGCCACAGGAGGGCCATGGCCGCCTCGGAGCCCTGGTAGCCGAGGGGCCCCACCGCGAGCGCGTGGCTCGCCGGGAAGCTGTCGTTGTGGAGGTAGCTGTTCGCGACCGGCGCCGCGAGGCGCTCGGCGAGGCGCCGGCAGGCGTCGGCGGCGCCGCCGAGCACCACGCCCGCCCCCGCCACGATCACGGGGAAGCGCGCCGCGGCGAGCAGGCGCGCGGCTGCCGCCACGGCCTCGCGGTCGCCCGGCTGGCGGGCCGGCGCCGCGGGTTCGGGGATCTCGCAGTCGACGACCTGGCAGAAGAGGTCGCGCGGCAGGTTGAGCTGCACCGGCGCCGCGTGCCGGCGCGCGCGCGCGAAGCAGCGCGCGATCGCCTCCGCCATGCGCGAGGGCTGGGTCAGCGTCTCCTGGTGGCAGGTGATCGGCTCGAAGTAGGGAAGCTGCCGGGTCTCCTGGAAGCCGCCGAGGCCGATCGTGCCGGTGCCCGTCTCCGGTGTCACGACGACGAGCGGCGTGTGGTTCCAGTAGGCCGCCGCCACCGCGGTCACGAAGTTCGTGACGCCGGGCCCGTTCTGGGCGATGCACACCCCCACCTCACCCGACGCGCGCGCGTAGCCGTCGGCCATGTGGCCCGCGCCCTGCTCGTGCGCCACGTCGACGAAGCGGATCCCGGCGCGCGGGAAGAGATCGAGGCCCGGCATGAAGGCGGAGCCGACGATGCCGAAGACCACCCGCACGCCCTGCGCCCGCAGCGCCTCCGCGAACGCCTCCTGCGACGTCATCCGCATCGCCCGCCTCCTTCCGGCCGCGCCGGCCGGCCCGTGTCTCCGCCTCGCCCCTCGCGAACGCCCGAGCGTGCCGCCCGCGCCCGGGAAGCGCTACCCGCGGCGGCCGCCGGCGCTATCGTCGCCCGCGTCATGCGCGCGCGCCCGGCATCCACGGTTCCGCAAGCCTGCTCCGGCCGTGCCGTCCTGCTCGCCGCCGCCTGCGCCCTGCTCGGCGCCCTGCCCGCGCGGGCGGCGCTCGTGCCCGTCGCCCTCGAAGTCGAGGTGGTGGCCGTCGATCCGGGGGTCACCGGGATCACGGTCGGCGACCGCTACGCGCTCGCCTTCACGATCGACGACCAGGTGACGGACACCGACGACTCGCTGGGCGCCGGCCACTTCCCGGGCCTGGTGACGGCCTTCTCCGCCGTGGCGGACCCGGGCAACGCCGGGGCCTGGAGCCCGGACGCCGGCGTCTTCTCGATGGCGGGCTCGAACTTCGTGACCAACGCCTACGGCGAGAACCTCACGCTCCAGATCCGCGGCACGGGCTTCCCCGCGGCCGGCTTTCCCTTCTACGACTTCGACCTCAGATTCGCGTGGCTGCCCGGCATCAGCGACTCCGGGCTCGGGGATCCCTTCTCGACACAGCTCGGCGTTGCGCCCGGAACGCTCGACCTCGCCGGCGCACCCTTCTACGGCTCGGTCCGCTTCACGGACGGCTACGACTACTTCGTCGCGACGATCGCCGTGCCCGAGCCCGCCCGCGCCGCAGCGGGCTGCGCGCAGCTCCTGGCGCTGGTCCTCGTGGCGGCCGTGCGGCGCCGCGGCTGCGCGGGCCGGCGGGCGGCTGGCTAGCTAGCGGCGCTGCTCGCGGGCGACGGCCCGGCGCAGCGCGGCGACCTGGCCGGCGAACTCCACGACGAGCTCGCGGCGGCCGCGGTTGGCGTTGGTCACGATCGCGCCCGAGAGCGCCCGCGCGGGGTCGGCGAAGCCGAGCGCGCAGAAGGCGCCGGCGTGGCCGAAGACGCCGCGGGCGTCGAGCAGCCCGTACACGCTCGGCCCGAGCGTGCCGAAGAGGAGCCCGCGCCCGACCGCGAGCGGCGCGCGGTTGCTGCGGTCGAAGCCGGTGTGCTCGCACCGGGTCCAGCGCGCGAGCGTCCCGTCGTCGAGCAGGCCCGGGCGGGCGGCGAGCGACGACGGCAGCAGGAGGTCGTAGAAGCGCGCGAGCGCCGGCGCGCTCGCGACGAGGCCCGCGCCCGGCACGCTCGCGGCGTGCAGCAGCGGCGAGTCGTTCACCGCCTCGAAGTCGCGCGCCACGTCGCGGCCCGCGACCACGACCGGGCGGCGCCCGAGCCAGTAGCTGCGGGCGATGCGCGGGCGCACGGACTCGTCGGCGCCGAAGCCGAAGTCCCCGAGGCCGGCGGGCGCCGCGATCTCCTCGCCGACGAAGCGCTCGAAGCGGCGCCCGTCCACCTGCTCGACGATCTCGCCGAGGATCCAGCCGTACTCGAGCGGCGCGTAGGCGAGTCTCCCGCGCCGGTACGCGGGCCGCGCCGCGGCGAGCGCCGCGCGCACCCGCTCTCGGTCCGCCCAGGCGGCGGGCGTCGCGCACAGCTCCGGGAGCAGGATCCCCGAGCGGTGGGTCAGGACGTCGAGGATCGTGACCGCGTCCCAGGCGGGGCCCCCCAGGCGGGGCGCATGCTGCGTGACGAGGTCGCCCGCCGCGAGCCGGCCGCGCGACTCGAGCAGCGCCACCGCGAAGGCCACGACCGGCTTGCCCGCGGAGAAGCAGGGGAAGCGTGTCTCGGGGCCGACGTCGAAGGCGCCCTCCTCGGCCGCGCGCAGGCCGCGGGCGACGCCGCCCCAGGCGCGCGCGACCTCGACCCCGCGATGGCGCAGCGCGAGCTGGGCGCCGGGGAAGCGGCCGCTCGCGATCCGGCGCGCGAAGCGCTCGACGGCCGCCTCGAGGCGGCGCGCGTCGACGCCCGGCGACCGCGAGAGCACGCGCTCGACCCCGACCGGCATCCGCCCTCGCATCCTCGCTCGCCACGACCCGCGCCGGGAACGATCGCGCGCGGCGCCCCCCGCCGGCCGCGGGAGCATGCCAGGGGATCGCCCCCGTGTCGCCCGCGCGGGCCGCCCGATAGAATGCCCGCCGCGCAATCGAGGAGGGATCGCATGCCCGTCCGTTCCGGCCCCGCCGTCCTGCTGGCCGCCGGCGCCCTCTGCATCGGCGCGCTCCCGGCACAGGCTGCCTCCCGCGAGGAGATCCAGAAGCGCGCCCAGCAGCTCTTCGGCGCCCTGCCGGCCGAGGCCGCGAGCCCGGCGAACCCGGTCACGCCCGCGAAGATCGAGCTCGGGCGGCGGCTCTACTACGAGAAGCGCCTCTCGCTCGACCAAGAGCTCTCGTGCAACTCCTGCCACGGCCTCACGACCTTCGGCGTCGACAACGAGCCGACCTCGGAAGGGCACGAAGGCCAGCACGGCGCGCGCAACTCGCCGACCGTCTTCAACGCGGCCTTCCACTTCGCGCAGTTCTGGGACGGGCGCGCCAAGGACGTCGAGGAGCAGGCGAAGGGTCCCGTCCTCAACCCGGTCGAGATGGCGATGCCGAGCCCGGAGCACGTGGTGGCGGTGCTCGCCTCGATCCCCGGCTACCGCCCCCTCTTCGAGGCCGCCTTCCCCGGGGAGGCCGATCCCATCACCTTCGACAACTTCGCGAAGGCCGTGGGCGCCTTCGAGCGCCGGCTCGTGACGCCCTCGCGCTTCGACGACTTCCTCGCCGGGCAGCAGGACGCCCTGAGCGACGCCGAGCTCGCGGGGCTCGAGACCTTCATGGACACGGGCTGCCCCACCTGCCACGCCGGCGCCACGCTGGGCGCGCAGATGTTCCAGAAGCTCGGCCTCGTCCATCCCTACCCGACGAAGGACCTGGGGCGCTTCGACGTCTCGAAGCAGGACACCGACAAGTCCTTCTTCAAGGTGCCCTCGCTCCGCAACGTCGAGAAGGCCGGCCCCTGGTTCCACGACGGCAGCGTCACGAGCCTCGACGAGGCGATCCGGCTGATGGCCTGGCACCAGCTCGGCAAGGAGCTCGCCCCCGCCGAGGTTGCGTCGATCGCGACCTTCCTGCGCTCGCTCACGGGCCGCGTCGACCTGGCCTTCGTCGCCGAGCCCGAGCCGCTCCCGAGCGGGCCGACGACGCCGAAGCCCGGAGCGCCGTAGGGCGGCGCCATGGCAGGCCGACCCCCGGGCGCGCCGCGCGTGGAGGCTCGCGGCGGATGACGCTCTCCCCGCTCGCCGGCCGGCCCGCGCCGCGCGACCTGCTGGTCGACGTGGCCCGCCTCGAACGCGCCTACTACGAGCGCGTGCCGGAGCTCGAGGACCCGGGCCAGCGGGTCGCCTTCGGGACGAGCGGGCACCGCGGCTCGTCGCTGCGCGGGTCGTTCAACGAGGCGCACATCCTGGCCGTCACCCAGGCGATCTGCGAGTACCGGCGCGCGCAGGGGATCGACGGCCCGCTCTTCCTCGGCAAGGACACGCACGCGCTCTCGGTTCCGGCCGAGCGCACCGCCCTCGAGGTGCTGGCCGCGAACGGCGTCGAGGTGCGCCTCCAGGGCGGGCACGGGCTCACGCCGACCCCGGTGATCTCGCGCACGATCCTCGCCCACAATCGCGGGCGCACGAGCGGGCGCGCCGACGGCATCGTGGTGACGCCCTCGCACAACCCGCCCGAGGACGGCGGCTTCAAGTACAACCCGCCCCACGGCGGGCCGGCCGACACCGACGTGACGAAGCAGGTGGAGGCGCGGGCGAACGAGCTCCTGGCCGCGAGGAACGCCGGCGTCGCACGCGTGCCCCTCGAGCGCGCGCGGCGCGCGGCGACGACGCGCGAGGAGGACTTCGTCCGCCCCTACGTCGAGGACCTGCGCAACGTGGTCGACATGGACGCGATCCGCGCCGCCCGCCTCTCGCTCGGCGTGGACCCGCTCGGCGGCGCGTCGCAGCCCTACTGGGAGCCGATCAACGCCGTCTACGGGCTCGAGGTCGCGATCGCGAACCCCGCCCTCGACCCCACCTTCTCGTTCATGACCGTCGATCACGACGGGAAGATCCGCATGGACCCGTCGAGCCCCTACGCGATGGCGCGGCTGCTCGCGCTGAAGGACCGCTACCGCGTGGCCTTCGCGAACGACCCGGATGCGGACCGGCACGGGATCGTGACGGCGGGCGGGCTCATGAACCCGAACCACTACCTGGCCGTCGCGATCCGCTACCTGCTCGGCCAGCGGCCGGGCTGGCCGGCGGGCGCCGCGGTGGGCAAGACGCTCGTCTCGAGCGGGATGATCGACCGCGTCGTCGCGGGGCAGGGCCGCCGGCTCGCCGAGGTGCCGGTCGGCTTCAAGTGGTTCGTGGCGGGCCTCTTCGACGGCTCGATCTGCTTCGGCGGCGAGGAGAGCGCGGGCGCGAGCTTCCTGCGCCGCGACGGCACGGTCTGGACCACCGACAAGGACGGCCTGATCCTCGACCTGCTCGCGGCGGAGATCACCGCGCGCAGCGGGCGCGATCCCGGCGAGCACTACCGGGAGCTCACCGCCGAGTTCGGTACGCCCTGCTACACGCGGATCGATGCGCCGGCGACGCCCGCGCAGAAGGCACGGCTCGCGAAGCTCACGCCCGACGCGGTACAGGCGTCGGCGCTCGCCGGCGAGCCGATCGAGGCGCGCCTCACCCACGCGCCCGCCAACGGGGCGGCGATCGGGGGGCTCAAGGTCGTGGCGGCGAGCGGCTGGTTCGCGGCGCGCCCCTCCGGCACCGAGAGCATCTACAAGATCTACGCCGAGAGCTTCCGCGACGAGGCGCACCTCGCGGCGATCGTGCGCGAGGCGCAGCAGATCGTCGCCGACGCGCTCGCCGGCTGAGCGCGCGGCGCGGGGCATCGCCCCCCGTTCTGGGCTACCCGTCGATCCGGCCGGCGCGGCGACGCCCATCGCTTCGCGCGCCGGGAAGAGGGGGCTCAGGAGGGGATCCATGGCCAAGACCGCAGCGCAGCTCGTCCAGGAGGCCCGGAGCGGGATCGAGAATCTCACGCCGGATCAGGTGCAGGCCGAGCTGGCGGCGGGCAACGCCACCCTCGTGGACGTGCGGGACGCCCCGGAGCTCGCAAACGGCACGATCCCGGGCGCGATCCACGTCTCGCGGGGCATGCTCGAGTTCCAGGCCGACCCGAGCAGCCCCCTCCACAAGTCCGGGCTCGACCCGAACCGCCGGGTGATCCTGCACTGCGCATCGGGCGGCCGCTCGGCGCTCGCGGCCCGGACCCTGCGCGAGCTCGGGTACACGGACGTGGCCCACCTCGACGGCGGCTTCAAGGCCTGGCAGGCGGCGGGCAAGCCGGTCAGCCGTTCGTAGCGGTCTCTCGCCCCCCCCGAGGAAGCCGAACCAGGCCGGCCGCCTGCAGCAGGTCCGGCTCGCCCGCCGGGTCCGGCTCGGGACGGGCGCCCTGCTTTTTTTCTTCCTCTCGCGAGGGGCTTTCGGTTCTAATGGGCGCCGCCGAGCACCTGACCGAAGGGAGGAGAGGCCGATGACGAGCAGGATCCGGATCCAGGCGACGAGCACCCCGAACCCCGCGAGCCGGCGAGCCGCTCGCGCCACGGGCTGGGCCCTGGCGGCGGCCCTCCTCCTCACGACGCTTCCGGGCGACGCCCGGGCCTGGTGCTTCTGGAACTGCAGCTACGCGAAGACGAAGTACCCGATCGTCCTCGCGCACGGCTTCCTCGGTGCCGACTCCTATCTCGGCATCCTCGACTACTGGTACGGGATCGAGAGCTACATCGAGGACAAGGGCGGCACGGTCTACGTGACCGAGGTGAGCCCGGCCAACTCGTCGGCGGCGCGCGGCGAGCACCTGATCGCCCAGCTCGACCAGATCCGCGCGATCCGCGGCGCCCCGACCCTCAAGTTCAACCTGATCGGCCACAGCCAGGGGGGCCTCGACGTGCGCTACGTCGCGGGCGTGCGGCCCGATCTCGTGGCCTCGCTCACGACGGTGGGCTCGCCGCACACCGGCATCGACCTCGTCGACCAGTTCGGCGGTGGGCTCGCGGGCATGCAGGGGCTGATCGCCTTCCTCGGCGACGCCGTCGAGCTGCTCTGGGGGCTGCTCGGCAACGACAACCCGACCGACATGCTCGCCGCGCTCGAGACCTTCTCGCCCGCCGCGATGGCGGCCTTCAACACGCACCCGGTCTTCGGCCAGGGCATGCCGGCGATCCCCTGCGGCGAGGGCGCGGCGGTGAGCAGCACCCCGGCCGGCCCGCGGCGCAACTACTCGTGGACGGGGGACACGCCCTACACCAATGCGCTCGACATCCTCGATCCGCTCTTCCTGATCTCCTCGCTGCTCTACGACGAGGCGAACGACGGCCTCGTGCCGGTCTGCGCCGCGCACTTCGGGGACGTGCTGCGCGACGACTACCGGATGAACCACCTCGACGAGGTGAACCAGCTCCTCGGCCTGACGGCGCTCTTCGAGACCGATCCGCGCGACGTCTTCCGCACCCATGCGAACCGGCTGAAGAACGCGGGGCTGTAGCGGCCTCCTTGGGAAGCAGCGCCGGTCGCGGGCGCGCGGCCGCCGGCGCGGGGCTGCTCGCGCTGGCGGCCGCGCTGCTCTTCGTCCTCGCGCGGGGCGGCGGCGAGCCTTCGCGGCCGGCTGCGAGCGCGCGGGACGGGCGTGCCGGGGCGCCGGCGGGTGCTCCCGCGCCCGAGCCCGGCGGCACGCCCGCGGGCGAGAGCGAGGTGGAGCGGCTCGCGCGCGGGCCGCTGCCGCGCTCGCTGCGCGGCACCGAGGTCGGCGGCGGCCTGACGCTCGGGGAGGACGGCCACTTCGTCCCGACCCCCGACGCCATCGCGCTCTTCGACTACTTCCTCGCCGCGAGCGGCGAGGAGCCCGAGGCGGTGCTCCGCCAGCGGATCGTCGACCGGATCCGCGCGGCCCTGCCCGCCGCGGCGGCAGCCGAGGCGGAGGCGCTGCTCGACACCTACCTGCGCTTTCGCGCGGCGCTGCGGGAGCTCGCCGAGGCGGGCGACGCGCCCGCCGACCTCGAGCGGCGGCTCCAGTGGATCCGCGAGCTGCGCCGCGAGCACTTCGGCGCCGCCGCGGAAGCGCTCTTCGGGGAGGAGGAGGAAACCGTTCGCATCGACCTCGAGCGCCGGCGCGTCGCCGCCGACCCGGCGCTCGACGAGGCCGGGAAGCGCGCGCGCCTCGAGGCGCTCGACGAGCGCCTGCCCGGGAGCGTGCGGGCGGCGCGGGAGCGGGCGCGCGCGCCGAGCGCGACCCAGCAGGAGGTCGAGGCGCTACGCGAGGCGGGTGCCTCCGAGCAGGAGGTCTTCGCGCTCCGCGAGGAGCGCTTCGGCCGCGAGGCCGCCGAGCGGCTCGCGGCGCTCGACGTCGAGCAGCAGCGCTGGCAGGACCGGCTCGCCGCCTACCGGGCCGAACGCGACGCGCTCGTGACCGAGCTCGAGGCCAGCGGCGCGGGCTCGGCCGCGCGCGATGACGCGATCGAGGCGCTCCGGCAGCGGCGCTTCTCGGAGGCGGAGCTCCTGCGCGTCCGCGCGCTCGACGGAGCGGGGCCGTAGCGCGCGCCGCGGACGACGATTCCCGGCCACTCTCTCAGCGCGGCGGGAAGCCCGCGAGCACCTGTGCGACGGCCTCGCGCAGGCGCCGGTTGCGGGCGGCGAGGCTCGCCTCGGCGTCGACCGCGCCGCTCACGGTCCCGCGCCAGAGGAGCGTCCGCGAGACGGGGTCGATCACGTCCACCACCAGCACACCGCGCTGCCCGAGCACGGCATGGGTGCCGCGCAGCGACGGCCGCATCCACTCGGGCGTCATCGAGTAGAAGTGCGCGGCCTCGGCGGCGACCACGTCCTCGACGACGGCGAGCGGATGGACCCAGAAGGTCGGCGCGACGGGGTCGTGCGGATAGCCGCGCGCCGCGAGGCCTTCGGCGACGGCGCTTCGCACCCGCTCGTCGAGGGCGGGCTGTGCCGACGCCGGCAGGTCGCCGCTGCCGGAGGGCGCGGGCAGCCAGTCCCAGGTACGCAGCGTCTCGAAGCGGGTGCCGTGGTTCCAGTCCGACTCGACGTGCAGCGTCGAGCAGCCTCCGCTGGCGAGCAGCCCGAGGAGCACGGCGAGCCCGCGTACCCGGCAGCGTCCCACGGACGCGGCGGTGCGGCTCAAGCGGCGTCCTCGCCGCGCTTCGCTTCCGCACGCCAGTGCGCCCAGCTCCAGGCGAGGAAGCGATCGACGGCGCGCACCACGTGCGCGGTGCGCTGCGAGTGGAAGATCTCGAAGGCGTGCTGCGCGTGGGGCAGCTCCGCGTAGCAGACCGGCTGCCGGGAGACCGCGCGCAGGCGCGCGGCGAAGTGGCGCGCCTGCTCGACCGGGACGAGCGAGTCGAGGGCCCCGTGCAGCACGAAGAAGGGCGGCGCATCCGGGTGCACGCGCGCCAGCGGCGAGGCACGCCGGTACGCGTCCGGGTCGTCGGCGAAGCGCTTCTTCAGCACCACCTTCTCGAAGAAGCGCTTGCGCGTGTCGCGCGGGTCGATGCCGAGCTCGTCGCACCAGTCGTAGACGCCGTAGAAGGGGACGCATGCCCGCACGGTCGTGTCCACGGACTCGAAGCCGGGCTGGTACTCGGGGTCGTTGGCCGTGAGCGCGAGCAGCGCCGCGAGATGGCCGCCCGCCGAGCCGCCCGTGACCGCGACGAAGCGCGGGTCGCCGCCGTGCTCGTCCGCGTGCTCGAGGACCCAGGCCAGCGCGAGCTTCGCGTCGATGAGGTGATCCGGGAAGGTCGCCTTCGGCGAGAGCCGGTAGTTCGCCGCGACGCACACCCAGCCCTTCGCCGCGAGGTGGTTCATGAGCGGCAGCGCCTGCTGCTCCTTGGTGCCGATGGTCCAGCCCCCGCCATGGATCTGGAGCAGCACGGGCGCGCCGGTGGCGCCTTCGCGCGGGCGGTAGACGTCGAGCCGGTGGCGGCGGCCGAAGCCCGGCGCGTAGACGAGATCGCGCTCCACGTGCACGTCCGGGTGGTGGAAGCGGAACGGGTTCAGGAGCGGCAGGTGCTCGCGCGCGGCGTCGCGCAGGCCGATCCCGAGCGTGTCGGCGCGGTAGCTCAGGCCGAGGCCTTCGGCGAGCGCCCCCTCGAGCAGATGCTCCGAGCGGCGCGCCACCGGCACCATCGCGAGCAGCGCCGCCCACGACACGAGCGTGACGCCGAGCCCGACCCAGCCCGGCCAGGCGTCGAGCGCGCCCATCCAGACGAAGAACACGGTGGCGCCGAGCTGCCACGCGAAGTGGTGCGCCACGAGCTCGCTCGTGAGCCAGCCCGCGAAGAAGCTCGGGATCGAGAGCCAGCTCCCCCCCGCCGGCCGCGGCAGGTACGCGTTGAAGGTGAAGAGCGCCCCGACGAGCGTCACCCCCAGGAAGAGCCACGGCCACGGCATGGCGCGCAGGATACCCCTGGCTGCGCGGGAGCCAACCGCCCTCGCCGCTGCCGCCTCGGCGGAGCGCGAGGACGTGACACCCGTTCGCTCGAGCCTGCTAGCGTCTGCTTGCGTGGGGGCCTTGGATGCGCTTCTGGTGGGTCAACCAGAACCAGACCTATCGCCACGAGGTCGCGGGGGGCTACCTCTGGTCCCCAAAGCGCAAACGCGGCGGCCAGCTCAACCCGTTCTACGAGTTCATGCGTGAGGTCGCACCCGGCGACCTCGTGTTCTCGTTCGCCGACACGAGGATCCGCGCGGTCGGCGTCGCCCAGTCGTATGCATTCGAGGCTCCCCAGCCCGTCGAGTTCGGTCGCGCGGGCCGGAACTGGGATCGGATCGGCTGGCGGGTCGAGGTCACGTTCCAGGAGATCGCGACTTCGTTCCGGCCCGTCGAGTGGATGGAGCTCCTGCGCCCCTTGCTTCCCGCGAAGTACTCGCCCCTGCTCCCGGACGGCCGCGGGAGCCAGTCCATCTACCTGACCGAGCTCCGGCCCCCGCTGGCGTTACAGCTGGCGGACCTCCTCGGATCGGAGATCAGCATGCTCGCGCGCGGGGAGGTGGCGAGGGAGGCACCTTTGATGGCGCCCGATCGCGAGCAGGTGATTTGGGAAGAGTACCTGCGCCAGCGGATCGAGCGCGATGATTCGCTGAGGGAGACCGACAAGGAGGCCCTGGTGATCGCACGCCGGGGCCAGGGGCTCTTCCGAGAGCGCGTGCAGGCGATCGAGAGCCGTTGCCGCGTGACGCAGGTCGATCGGCCCGAGCATCTCCGGGCCAGTCACTGCAAGCCCTGGCGCGACTCGAGCAACGCCGAACGGCTGGACGGGGAGAACGGCCTTCTCCTCACCCCCTCGATCGACCATCTCTTCGATCGCGGGTTCCTCTCGTTCCGCGACGATGGCCGGCTCCTCCTCTCGCCGGTGGCGCACAGGCCATCGCTCGCTCGCATGGGCGTCCCCGTGGACCGGGAGCTCGAGTCGGGCCCCTTCTCCAGCGGGCAGTGCCGATTCCTCGAGTTCCATCGCGACCAGGTGTTCCTCGAGGTCGCGCGGGCGCATCGTGAGTGGCGGGACCCGCGCGAACCGGATCGCTCCTGACCCGCGCTCGTTCGCCTCGCCGGACGTGGCAGGTATGATCGGTCCCGGGAGGATCCGATGAGCATCCCCGTCGAGCTCGAGAAGCTGCAGGAGGAGGTGGATCGCTACGGCGCGACGGCGTACCTGCTCACGACCGGTGACGACGGCCGGCCGCGCAGCGCGGTGGTGTCGGTGCGCTGGGAGGGTGGGGCGCTCGCCGCCGGGGTCGGCCGGCGCACGGCGGCCAACGTGGCGGCGCGCCGGCTCGTGAGCCTGCTCTGGCCGCCGCCCGAGCGCGGGGGCTACAGCCTGATCGTGGACGGGGACGGCGCGGTGGAAGGCGAGGGGGAGGGGGCGTGCGTGCGGGTGCGGCCCACGCACGGCGTCCTGCACCGCCCGGCGGCCTCCCCGGATCCGGCCGCGGAGGGCTGCAGCGCCGACTGCAAGCCCGTTCTCCGCTGAGGCGGCTTCCGGAGCGGCCGCGCCCGGGCGCGCTCCCGGCACGCTCGCGGCCTCGTGTATCGTCCCCGGGGCCGTGCTCCCGTCCGCGCCCGACGACCCCGCGCTCCTCGATCCGGATGCGTTCCTGGCCGCCTGGCCGGCGCTCCTCGCGAAGCTCCCGCCGGGAGTCGTTCGCCGACATGCCCTCGTGTCGATCCCGGTGGACCGCCCGCCCTGGACCGACACGGGCCTCGAGCTGGCCGCCGGCGAGCAGGTCACGATCTTCGGCGCGGGCCGCGCCTTCCTGGCGCGCGCGCTCGACCTCTGGATGGGCCCCCAGTTCCAGCTCTGGGCGCGCGTCGGCGAGGCGGGGCCGATCTTCAACGGCGCGCGCGACCATCAAGGCTTCGTGGCGGAGCGGTCCGGGCGCCTCTACCTGGGCTCGTACTTCCCGGGTCAGTGGGGCGACCCGAGCGGGCGCGTGTCGACGGACCTGCGCGCGTACGAGGCGATCGAGGGCGGCCTCGCAGCGGCCGTGCTGGTGTGGGGCGACGCCGGGGCGGAGGCCGGCCTCGACGCCGTGATCCGGGCCGGCGACGCCTTCGGGCTCGCCGCGGCCGAGCGCGCGCGCCTCGTGGCGCCCGTCGAGCCGCCGGAGGGCTGGCGCTACCTCTGGCTGCTCGGGCGCTCGGAGATCTTCCGGAGCGACACCTGCGACGGGCGGCCGGCGATCGCGTGCCAGGTCGGGCGCAACGTCGGCATCCTCCAGCGCGAGGTCTCGCTCGCCTTCGAGCCCGGGACGCGGCTGCGCTGGGCGTGGCGGGTCGACGAGCTCCCCTCGGCGGTTGCCGAGGACACGCTGCTCACCCACGACTACCTGAGCGTGGCCGTCGAGTTCAGCGACGGGCGCGACATCACCTACACCTGGAGCCGGCAGCTCCCGGAGGGTCACTCGTACTGGTGTCCGCTCCCGACCTGGGCCGATCGCGAGCACCACGTGGTGGTGCGCTCGGGCACCGAGGGGCTCGGGCGCTGGCACCAGGAGGAGCGCGATCTCCATGCCGACCACCTGGCGCGCATGGGCCCGCCGCCCGCGCGCATCGTGCGCGTGTGGCTGATCGCGGTGGGCCTCTTCCAGCGCCTCGAGGGGCGCTGCTGGTACGCGGACCTCGAGCTGGTGCAGGGGGAGCAGGGGATCCGGCTGGCATGACGGGATCGCCGGCGACCCGGCGGGTCCACGACGACCGCGACCCAGGGGAGCCTGCTCGAAGCTTCGATCGTTCGGTCTAAGCTCTACCTGCGCAGTGCGGCCGCGCGAGGCGTTCCGGGCGCCGCGTCTCGCCGCTCCGGCGCCCTCCCCCTGGACGCAGGTCGAAGGAGACGTCGCGATCCGGTTCCCGTCACCGTCCTCCCCGTGCTCCCGAGCCGAGCGGGGCTCGCGATGCGCATGAGCGGGCCGGTGTGGGTCCGGATCCTCGCGGAGGCACGGCTCCTGGCGGCCGGCCTCGCGCTCGTCACCGGAGTCGCGGTGCCGGCCGCTGCGCAGGAGCCGTCCGTTCGCGACGTGCTCGAGCAGGCGGCGGGCGGCGGGGATGCGCGAGCGCCGGCCGGTTCCGCGGGAGCGCCCGGCCCGGAGGGCCCGGGGGCGAAGGCCGAGCAGGGCGCGGGCGAGGCGGAGATCCCCGGCGCCACGCCCCGGAGCGCCGTGGTTTCGTTCATGAGGGCCGCGCGAAGCGGGGACTACGCAACGGCGGCCGGCTTCCTCGACACGCGCAACCTCGGGAAGGCGGCACGCCGCGCCACCCCGGCGCGGCTCGCGGAGCAGCTCTTCACGGTGCTCTCGACGAGCTGGTGGATCGACCCCGACGCGCTCTCCGGCGACCCCGAGGGCCGCCCGGAGGAGGGCCTCCCGGCGAACCGCGAGGAGGTGCAGCGCATCGAGACCGCCGGCGGCGAGGTGCCGGTCCTGCTCCAGCGCGGCCGCACGGCGGATGGCGAGCGGATCTGGCGCTTCGCAGCGCCGACGGTCTCGCGCATTCCGGCCCTCTACGAGGAGTTCGGCTACGGGCCGCTCGGCGACGTGTTGCCGCGATTCGTGTTCGAGTGGCGGATCGCGGGCGCACCCCTGTGGCAGTGGATCGGCCTGCCCGCGCTGCTGGTGCTCGCCGGCTTCAGCGGCTGGGGGATCGGGGCCGCTCTCCACCTGGGGCTGCGGCGGCTGCTGCGCGCGCGCTCCCCGAGGGCGCTCGAGGTGATCGAGTCGTTCGTCCGTGGGCCGCTGCGGCTTGCGGTGTCGGCCGGCGTGCTCAGCGCCGGACTCGTGCTGCTCCACCTCGGCATCGTGATGCGGACGATCGCGCATGCGGTCGTCCGGACACTGCTGATCGTGGCCTTCGTCTGGGCGTTCCTTCGCATCGTGGACGTGGGCACCCGGCTCGTCCGGCGCCGGCTCGTCGAACGAAACCAGTTGCAGGTGGTCCCGCTGCTTCCGGCGGCGCGCAAGCTGACGAAGGCGCTGATCCTGCTGCTCGCGGTGCTGGTGGCACTCGCCAATCTCGGTTTCGACGTGACGGCGCTCCTCGCCGGCCTCGGGATCGGCGGCATCGCCGTCGCGCTCGCGGCGCAGAAGACCGTCGAGAACCTCTTCGGCGGGATCACGCTCTTCGCCGACCGCCCGATCCGCGTGGGTGACTACTGCCGCTTCGGCGACAAGGCCGGCACCGTCGAGGAGATCGGGCTGCGCTCGACGCAGATCCGGACCCTCGACCGCACGCTCGTGATCGTGCCGAACGCGGAGTTCGCGAACCTCCAGCTCGAGAACTTCTCGGCGCGCGACCGGATCTGGTACCACCCGACGATCGGCCTGCGCTACGAGACGACCCCGGAGCAGATGCGCTACGTGCTCGTGGAGGTGCGCCGCATGCTCTACGCGCACCCGAAGGTGGATCCAGACCCGGCGCGGATCCGCTTCACGGCCTTCGGCCCCTACTCCCTCGATCTCGAGATCTTCGCCTACGTCACGACGCGGGACTTCGGCGAGTACCTGGAGATCGCCGAGGACCTGAACCTGCGCATCATGGACATCGTCGCGCGCGCCGGAACGGGCTTCGCCTTTCCTTCCCAGACCCTGTACCTCGGGCGCGACGAGCGTCCGCCCGCGGCGACCCGCGAGGAGGCCGAGGCCCTCGTCGCGAAGTGGCGCGAGCGGCAGGAGCTCTATCTCCCGAGGTTCCCGCGCGAGGAGGTGCAGAAGCTCGAGGGAACGCTCGACTATCCGAACGAGGGGGCTCCGGTGGTGGACGCGCTCGGGAACGTGGTGCGGAAGGGATAGCGCGCGATGCGCCCGCGGGTCGGCGCGCGGCTTCCGGGCGGCGCCGCCTCAGCGGGCTTCGTGGGGCGCGTCCGCGGTGCGGAGCCCGAAGCGCTCCTCGTAGCGGGTGAAGCGCTCGTGCAGGGCGCCCGGGTCGAGCCCGAACTGCGCGGGGTCGTAGTGGTGGCGGCCGCGCGCGTGCTGGCGATGGGCCCGGCCGTAGTGCTCGAAGCCCGCGACGACGCTCGCGGGCAGCTCGAGGTCCGCGGCCGCGTAGACGCGGCGGGCGGCCGCGATCGGGTCGGCGACGAGCGCGCGGTAGTCGAGGTCCACGAAGCGGGCGGAGCCGCGCAGGCCTTCGCCCGCGCGGAACGCGAGCGCGCGGTCGAGCCAGAGGGCGGTCTGCGCGGTCTGGAAGCGGCCCACGTCCACGGGATCGACGGCGTCGCTGTAGGTGGAGCGGAAGACCGCGAACAGGCTCGCGCCGGAGGCGATCGTCTCGACGACGTCGCGGTGCAGGTGCACGATGCAGGCGCCCGGGAAGGCGGCGACGAGGCTCGGCAGGGCGGCCAGGTGGGCGGGCGCCTTGAGGAGCCAGCGGCGCCCGTCGCCGGCATCGAGGGCCTGGAGCATCGCGCGGTAGCGGCGGTACGCGCCGCCGAAGGGCTCGCCCTCGAGCCAGGCGGCGTAGCCGTCGAGGCGCACGGTCGAGGGGAAGCCCCAGTTGCGGAAGTCCGTGCCCATCGCGAGCACGCACTCCTCGGGCAGGCGGGCGCCCGAGTCGTGGACGACCGCGAGCGCGGGGTTGAGCGCGTGGAGCCGCTCGTGGTGCGCGGCGGCCCGATCGATCGCGGCCTCGCGCTCGGCGCCGCGTAGCGGGCCGAGGCGCCACGGCGCCCCGAGCTCGGCCGGGAGCGGCGCGCGCAGGCGCGGGTCCGTGGCGAGCAGGCGGAACAGGAAGGTGGTGCCGGTGCGCCAGCCGCCGGTGATCACGATCGGCGCGCGGACGGGGCGCTCGAGAAGGGCGGGCGTCGCTGTCAGGTGTCGCGCCATCGCGAGGCGCGCGCGCAGGCGGCCGGCGGCCGCATCCCCCGCCATGCGCGTGCCGAGCGCGTTCAGGCGGCCGTCCTCGGCGGCGGAGCCCAGGTAGCGCTCGAAGCCGGCGCGCCAGTCGCCGTCGCCGAGGGCCTCCGCGGGCTCCTCGCCGAGCGCGCGGGCGAGCACGGCGGCCGGGTCGAGGCGGTAGCGTTCGGGGTGCGCGGCGCGCTCGGCCTCGGCGGCGGCGTGGAGGGCGCGGGCCGCGGCCGGGCGGACCGGCGGCGTCCAGGCGCCGCTCATGCCGGACGCGCGGCCCCGGCGAGCGGGACGACGCGCGCCACCGGCAGCGCGGGCGGCCGGACGGGCTCGAGCCAGCGCAGGACGAAGAGGCCGGTGGGGCGCCCCTCCGTGTCGAGCCAGCCGGGTCCCCCCGGATCCCCGGCGGCGATCACGAGCCGGTAGCGGCCCCCGTCGAGCGGGATCCGGGATCCCGTGAGCGACACCTGGCGATGCCGGTGGTCGAGCGAGTTCAGGAAGCGGCTGTAGAGCAGGACGTTCCAGTAGCGGCAGGCGACCGCCTCACCCTCGAGCACCAGCGCCTCGCCCGGCGCGAGCCGCCAGGCGCCGCGCAGGTAGTGGATGCCGGGCTCGGTGAAGGCGGCGCCGCCCTGCATCTCGCTCCAGTGCCGGACCTGGTTCGGCCGCGATTCCTCCTCGGCCTCGGCGGCCGCCCAGAGCGCCGTCACGCGCGAGAGGGTGGGCCCGAGCCTCGCGAGCCGGCGCGCGAAGCGGGCGGGCTCGATGAAGGGCGGCGGCGGCCCGCCGTCGAGCGCCTCGATGGCACAGCTCCCGGGCGCGTCGTGGCGGACGTCCTCGTAGAGCTGGCGGACCCAGATCGCGCTCGCGCCCTCGGGCAGCGGCAGCCAGTCGCCCGCGGCGGGGCGCTCGCCCCCGGCCGTCACCGTGAAGCGTCCCTCGCGGTCGAAGTGGAGCGCATCGCTGTCGAGACGCGCCGCAGCCCCGGCCGCCGCGAGGCCCGCAGCCGCGTAGGCCGTGAGCGAGACGAAGACCGCGCCGCCGCGCGTGCCGCGGATCCGGTAGCGGCGATCCGGACGCACGTCGGCCACCCAGTAGCGGAAGTCCGGGTTGTCCATGAGGAGCTTCTGGCGCCAGCCGTTGAAGGGCACCAGCTCGGGGCGCTCGCGGTCCACCTCGAAGCGGCCGAGCTGGTTGTGGAGCGCCCGCAGCAGCGCTCGGTAGCCGTCGGCCTGCTCCGCCGCCGACAGCTCCGTGCGCCGGGCCAGGCGCTCGCCGGCCTCGCCGAGGCCCGCGACGAATGCCCGCCACGCCTCCGCTGCGTCGACCGGGTCCTGCGGCACCGCGCCAACCTACCACGGGGCTCTACCCTCGGGACCGGAGGCCCCGTGACCACCCCCTACGAGCTCTACTACTGGCCCGAGATCCCCGGCCGCGGCGAGTTCGTGCGGCTCGTGCTCGAGGACGCGGGCGTGCCCTACGTGGACGTGGCGCGCCGGCCGCGCAAGGAGGGCGGCGGGATCGAGGCGGTCGTCGCGTTCTACGCCGGGAAGAGCGCGGGCCACCCGGTCTTCGCGCCGCCGGTCCTGAAGGCGGGCGAGCTCGTGCTCGCGCAGACGGCCCTGATCTGCCACTTCCTCGGCCGCCGTCACGGCCTGGCCCCTCCCGACGAGGCGGGCGAGCTCCACGCCCTCGAGCTCCAGCTCACGATCGCGGACCTGGTCGCCGAGGTGCACGATACGCACCACCCGATCAGCGCGTCGCTCTACTACGACGACCAGCGGCCCGAGGCGAAGCGGCGCGCGGCGCACTTCCTGGAAGCACGCCTGCCGCGCTTCCTCGGCTACTTCGAGCGCGTGCTCGCGGCCGGCGGCGCCGGTCTCCTGGCCGGCGACCGCGTCTCGCACGCCGATCTCTCCCTCTTCCAGGCGCTCGAAGGGCTCGCGTACGCGTTCCCGCGTGCCTTCGCGAGGGCCAGCGCCCCGACCCCGGGGCTCCTCACACTGAGAGAACGCGTTCGCGAACGACCCCGGCTCGCGGCCTACCTGGCCTCCGAACGGCGCAAGCCCTTCAACCAGGACGGGATCTTCCGGCACTACCCGGAGCTCGACCTCCGCTGACCCCTCTCCCCGGCCCGGTTGACGGTGAAGCCATATGGCGCAACAATCACGCCATATGGCCAGACCCTCTGCTCTCAGGGACCGCGAGCCTCCCGGGGCGCCTCCGGCGGGGCCCGGCGCACGCCCGGTCGAGGAGATCCTGGCCGTGCTCGGCGGCGGAGGGGCGCTCCCGGACGCACCCGCGAGCGCCGGGGATCTGCTCGCGCGCGTGCGCGAGGGCCTGCCCTTCGCGGCCGCCGCCGCGGTGATGGAGGGCTACGGCATCCCGCGCGACGACCTGTGCGCGGTCCTGCACCTCTCGCGGCGCAACTTCCTGCGCCGCCGCACCCAGGGGCGGCTCTCCGCCGACGAGTCGGACCGGCTCTACCGGCTCGCGCGCGTGCTCGCCCACGCGAACCGCGTCTTCGAGGACCCCGCCGCCTCGGCCGACTGGCTCCGCACGCCGAACCTCGCGCTCGGCGACGCGCCGCCGCTCGCGCTCCTCGACACCGACCTCGGCGTCGAGCAGGTGGACCAGGTCCTCGGCAGGATCGAGCACGGCATCGCCGGCTGATGCGGGTCTTCCGCCTGTGCAAGGCCGAGCACGCCCCGACGGCCTTCCGCGGCGAGGGTGCCGCCCTCTACCCGGGGCGCTGGCATCACGCGGGCACCCGCATCGTCTACACCGCAGAGAGTCGATCGCTCGCGGTGCTCGAGCAGCTCGTCCACCTCTCGCGCAACCGCCTGCCGCCGCACTTCGTCTGCTTCGCCGTCGACGTGCCGGACGACCTCGAGGTCCCCGCCCTGGCGCCCGCCGGCCTTCCGCCCGACTGGCGCCGCCAGCCGGGGCCGCCCGCCCTGCGCGACCTCGGGACGAGGTGGGCCGCGTCGCGCGCGAGCGCCTGCCTCGCAGTGCCCTCCGCCATCGTGCCGGGCGAGCGCAACCTGCTGCTCAACCCGGCGCACCCGGACTTCCCGCGCCTCGCGATCGGCCCCGCCGAGCCCTTCGCGCTCGACGAGCGGCTCGCCGCCGGGCGCTAGAAGCGCTCGCCCACCATCTCCTCCGACATCCCCCACAGCCGCTCGGCACCCTCGGCGTCGAGGGCCCAGGGCGCGTAGCCGGTGCGCGCCTCGGGGCCGGGCGAGGGGCCGGCGACGTGGCAGTCCTCGAGGTAGAGCCCGCCCCGGCCCTCGAGCTCGGGCGCGGTTGCGGCCCACACCTGGGTCGCGGCGCCCTGCGCGGGCTGCTTCCAGCGCGGCGGTCCGGCATCGGGCTGGGTCTTCGCGGCGGCGGCCACGCGCGCCAGCATCGCCTTGCGGTCGTCGTCGGTGAGGTGGCGGCCGAGCTCGGTGACGATCATGCCGGGATGGATCGCGAAGGCGCGCACGCCCTCGCGGCCGAGCCGGCGGTCGAGCGCGAGGGCGTGCCAGATGTTGGCGGTCTTCGCCTGGCCGTAGGCCTGCCACTTGTCGTAGGGGCGGCGGTGGTAGTGCGGGTCGTCGAAGTCGACGCTGCCCAGGCGGTGGCCGCCCGAGCTCACGCATACCACCCGCGCCGGCGCGCCCCGGCGCAGCGCCGGCGCGAGCAGGCCGGTCAGCAGGAAGTGGCCGAGATGGTTGGTGCCGAGCTGGAGCTCGAAGCCGCTCTCGGTGCGCGCGAGCGGGCACGCCATCACCCCGGCGTTGTCGACGAGCAGGTGGATCGCGGCGTGGCGGGCCAGGATCTCGCGCGCACAGGCGCGGATGCTCGGGAGCGAGCCGAGCTCGAGCCCGACGACCTCGACGGCGGGGTTGCCGGTGTCGCTGCGGATCCTGCCGGCGACGGCCTCGGCCTTGGCGGCGTCGCGCGCTGCACACACGACGGTGGCGCCGCGCGCCGCGAAGACGCGCGCCGTCTCGGCGCCGAGGCCGCTCGAGGCGCCGGTCACGACCGCCACGCGGCCGGCGAGGTCGACACCCGCGGCGACCTCGTCGGCCGTCGACTCGAACCCGAAGCGGGAGGGCTCCTGCTGCTGCACCGGGGGACTCCTTCCGGGCGGTCCGGTCCGCGGGGGAGTCCGCTGGCCGACCTCGGGCAGTTGATGCCACGTCCTGCCCCGCCGCCGCCACCGCCAGCGCGGCGGGCTGCGGATTCGGGCGGCCTCCCGGGCCTTGCTAGGCTCCGGCCCGGGGGAGCCGGATGAGCGAGGGAGCCGGGGTGGCGCCGGCCCGCGTCGGCCTCGTCCTGTCGGGCGGGGGCGCGCGCGGCGCCTACGAGGCGGGGGTCGTCTGCCATCTGCTCGAGCGGGTGCTCCCGCAGCTCCCGCCCGGAACCGAGCTCGACGTCGCGAGCGGGACCTCGGTGGGCGCGATCCACGCGGCCTACGTGATGGCGAGCGCCGGCGCCCCGCCGGCCGAGCGCGCCCGGCGCCTCGCGGCGACCTGGAGCGAGATGCGGGTCGCGGACGTGGTCCGCCTCGGGGTCCGGGACCTCGTCGGCGTACCGCTGCGCGCGCTCGGCTGGCGCCGGCTCGTGCGCCGCCCGCCCGGCGACGGCGAGGGCGACGTGGTCGGTGGCCTCGTCGACGTCGGCCCGCTCGAGGCGATCGTCGCCGAGCGCATCCCGTGGTCCGCGCTCGCCGCGAACCTGCGCCGCGGGCGCGCTCTCTGCGTGTCCTGCACCGACGTGAGCTCGGGCCTCGGTACGGTCTTCCTCGACGGCGCGCTCGCCGACCCGGGCCCCTGGGCCTTCGACCCGAACGCGCGGGCGCTGCGCACCACGATCGGTCCGGTGCACGTGCGCGCCTCGGCCGCGATCCCGTTCCTGTTCCCGGCCGTGCGCGTGGGGGAGCGCTTCTACGTCGACGGCGGCCTGCGCATGAACACGCCGCTCTCGCCGGTGCTGCGCCACGGCTGCAATCGCGTGCTCGTGGTGGCGGTGAAGCACGAGCGCGCACCCGACGCGGCGCTTCCGGAGTTTCCGGTGGAGGCGATCACCCAGCCCGCCTTCCTGCTCGGCAAGGTGCTCGACGCGCTGCTCCTCGACCACCTCGAGGTCGAGCTGCGGCGGCTCCAGGTCGTGAACGCGGTGCTGGCGCGCGGCCAGGAGGCCTTCGGCACCGGCTTCCTGCCGAAGATCAACGTGGCAGTGCGCGCCCAGCGCGGCGTCGGCTACCGGCACGTCGAGCACGCGGTCGTGCGGCCGAGCGAGGACCTCGGCGGGGTCGCCGCGGCGGCCTATCGCGGCGCCGGCCGCGGCTCGCTCGGCGCCCTGCCGGCGCTGCTCACCCGGCTCGCGCTGCGCGGCGTTCCCGATTTCGAGGCCGACCTCCTCTCCTACCTGCTCTTCGACCGCTCCTTCACGAACGAGCTCCTGGCGCTCGGCCGCGAGGACGCGCGCCGGCAGGAGGACGCCCTCCTGGCCCTGTGGAGCTGAGGGCGCGGTCCGGCGCGCGGGGGCCGCGCCGCTCCGCCGGGGGGGACCGCTCGCCACCTCCGCCCGAGCGGGCCCTCCCCGGGGCGGAGCTATCCTCTTCCGGCCCATGGCGACGCGCGCCCCGCTGCCGGTGACCCACCACGTGCTCGAGCTTCCGGGCCACGGCCGGCTCCGCGTGCGCGACATCGCGGGGCCGCCCGGCGCCCCGCCGCTGCTCCTCCTGCACGGGCTCGGCGCGACGGCGCGGCTCAACTGGGGCGCCAGCTTCCGCTCGCTGGCGCGACACTTCCGGGTCCTGAGCCTCGACCACCGGGGCCACGGCAGCGGCCTGCGCACGGCGCACTTCCGGCTCGAGGAGTGCGCCGACGACGCGGCGGCCGCGATGGCGGCGCTCGGGGTCGGGCGCTTCCTCGCGGCCGGCTACTCGATGGGCGGGCCGATCGCCTCGCTCGCCTGGCAGCGCCATCCGGAGCAGGTGGCGGGCC
Organism: Deltaproteobacteria bacterium; assembly: GCA_035063765.1. Classification (NCBI taxonomy): domain Bacteria; kingdom Pseudomonadati; phylum Myxococcota; class Myxococcia; species Deltaproteobacteria bacterium. The sequence continues at coordinate 19,272 of JAPSFT010000023.1, read as the reverse complement.
TCGTGCTGTGCGCGACGGCGCGCCACTTCGTCCCGCGCCGGGTGGCGCGCCTCGCGCGCGCGACCCTGCCGGCCGCGTCCGCCGCGCTGCGCCTGGTTCCGCTCACCGCGCGCCGCCACATGATCCAGCGCATGCTGGTGCGCGTCGAGCACCCGGAGCTGCGCGACACCGTGCGCGAGGACTTCCTCGGCCACGAGCCCGCCACCGTGATCCAGGCCGCCGAGGCGCTGACGCGCTTCTCCTCGCACGACTGGATCGGCAGCGTCGACGTGCCGACCGCGGTCGTCGTCACGACCGCCGACGAGCTCGTCCCGACCCCGCGCCAGTACAAGCTCGCGCGCTCGATCCCGGGCGCCGAGGTCTTCGAGGTCGACGGCGACCACGACGCCTGCGTGCGCTGCCGCGCCTTCGTGCCGACCCTCGTGCAGGCGTGCCTGTCGGTGGCGGGGCGGGCAGGCCTGCTCGGCCCGTCCGCGAGCGACACCACAGAGAGACGATCGGTCTCCTAGGCCCCGTCCCCGAGCAGCCAGCGCAGGGCGCTTCCGCCCGCCGCGTACTCCGCGCGCAGGCGCGCGCCGAGCTCCCGGGCGCGCTCCGCCAGGATCTCGTTGTCCACCACCACGCGGATCGCCTCCGCCAGCGCGCTGCTCGCGAGCCCGCGCCGCCGGCCGGCGGCGAGCCCGATCCCGAGCGCCGTCACGCGCCCGGCCCAGTAGAACTGGTCGAGGACGTGCGGGACCACGATCTGGGGCACGCCCGCGCGCGCCGCCGTCGTGGTCGTGCCGGCGCCGCCGTGATGGACGACCGCCGCACAGCGCGGGAAGAGGCTCGCGTGCGGAACGCTCCCGATCGCGAGGACGCCCTCCGGCAGCGCGCCCTCGCCGAGCCCCGCCCAGCCGCTCCCGATCAGCGCGCGCTGGCCCGCGGCCGCGATCGCGTCGAGGAGCTGCGCCGTCGTCGCGCGCGGATCGGGATCGGTCATGCTGCCGAAGCCCAGGTAGACGGGCGGCGGGCCGGCCGCGAGGAAGTGCTCGAGCTTCGCGGGGAGCGGCTCGTGCGGATCGAAGCCGTGCAGGCAGGGCACCTGCTCGAGGCCGGCGAGGTCGGCCGGCAGCGGGGCGAGCGCGCGGTCGGCGGCGAGCACCGGGCGCTCGCCGAGGAAGTGCGCCACGAGGTCGCCGGCCGGCGGCAGGCCGAGCGCGCGGCGGTAGCCGTCGAGCGCGGGGCGCAGGGTCAGGTTGAAGCCCGCGCGCAGCAGCCCCCAGGCCGGCCGGTGCGCCCAGCGCGGCAGCCGGACCGGCAGGAAGGCCGGCGCGTGCTCGGCCGAGGGCAGGATCGCGGGGCAGTAGACGACGTAGCGGTACGGCACGCCATGGATCTCGGCGACCGAGCGCGCGGCCGCCGCCACGCCGCCGGCGACCACCAGGTCGGCGCCGCGCGTGGCGGCGGGCAGCGCGGCGAACTGCGCTTCCAGCATCCGCCGGCTGTAGGAGCTGGTCTCGCGCAGGACGGCTACCGCATGGCCGTGCATCACGTGCGCGCGCTCGCTCAGGTACTCGCGCACCGGGCGGCCGACCGGGCGGTGCTCGATCCCGTGCTCGCGGGCCGCCCCGGCGAAGTCGGGCGGGCAACACAGGACCGGGTCGTGGCCCGCGGCCTGCAGGGTGCCGCCGAGCGCGAGCAGGGGATGGATGTCCCCGCGCGTCCCATCGGCGGTCAGGACGATACGCATGGGGCCGCCATCGATCGGGCGGGTACCGGACTTGAGGCAGACCGGGAGGTGCCCCCTCAGGGCTCGAAGGTCTTGCCGGGGTTCTGCCGCTTCCAGAGCTCGATCGTGTCGGGGCTGCAGGTGTCGGAGACCTTCTTCGACACGATGTGGTTCTTGTTCTGCGTGACGCCGCCCACCTGCGACTCGGCGTCGATCGTGCCGGTCGTGCCCCGGAAGTCCTGCCGCACGAGCAGGCGCACGCCGTCCTGGCAGGTGAGCACGACCGAGACCGCGCTGCCCTCGCGCTTCGACGACTCGACCTTGCAGCCGGCCTTCGGGTTGGCGCCCACCATCTCCTGCGCCCAGCGCTCGTGGTCGCTGAAGATCGCGGCGTCGGAGCGGGTGATGCACTGGCGCACGGTCCGGGGCGGCGGAGCCGGCTGCCCCGGGGCGGTGATCGTCATCACCTGCTCCCACTCGCCGGGCTCGAGGTCGGCCTCGGCCCCGGCCGGCGCGGCGGCGAGCAGCGGAACCAGGGCCAGGAGGAAGGAGGCGCGGGTCATGGATGCTCCTGCGGCTCCGCGCGCCGGTACGGCGTGCCGGGAGACCGCGGCGCGAGAGGCTACCGTAGGCGCGATGCGCGAGCGCCCCGAGCCGGTGGAGGTCCCGATCGACGCCCTCGGCGCCGACGCGCTCCAGGGGGTCATCGAGAGCTTCGTCGGCCGCGAGGGCACCGACTACGGCGAGCGCGAGCGCACCCTCGCCGAGAAGGTGGCCGACGTGCGCCGCCAGCTCGAGCGCGGCACCGCGCGCATCGTCTTCGACCCCGAGACCGAGAGCGTCGACATCGTTCCGGTGGGCTAGAACCACCTCGGTGTCGCCCCGAGGGAGCGGTGTGGGGCGGCGGCGGGCGGGTGCTTGCAGGATCGCCCGCGTCGGCGACCCTCGAAGGTGGAGGTGCCACGATGTCGTCCCCTCGCCTCCCGTCCTCACTCGCAGATCCCCCCCGCACCGATCCCGTCACGCTCGGGCGCCCGCCCTCCTCGGGGTCGGTTGCCGGCGGTGCGGCCGTCGCGCTCGAGCGGCACGTCGCCCGGCGGCTGCTCGCGGGCGTGCCCCGCGCGCCCTTCGCCCTCCGGCTTCCGAACGGCGAGACGCTCGCCCACCCGGGCGAGCGCCCGCGCGCGACGCTCGTGTTCCGGGATGCGGGTGCCCTGCTCGGCATGCTCGGGCCCGAGGGCGAGGTCCACTTCGGCGACGCCTACGCCGCCGGCCGCATCGAGGTCGAGGGCGATCTCCTCGATGTGCTGCTGCCGGTCTTCCAGGCACCGAAGCCCGGCGGGCCGATCGGTGCCGCCGGCGCGCTCTGGAAGCGCGCCCGCCGCCGGCGCAACTCGCTGCGCGGCTCGCGCGAGCACGTCCACCACCACTACGACCTCGGCAACGACTTCTACGCGCTCTGGCTCGATCGCGAGATGGTGTATACCTGCGCCTACTTCCCGAGGCCCGACGCCTCGCTCGAGGAGGCCCAGCTCGCCAAGCTCGAGCACGTGGCGCGCAAGCTGCGGCTGCGGCCGGGCGCGCGCGTGATCGAGGCGGGCTGCGGCTGGGGCGCCCTTGCGCTCCACCTCGCGCGCCGCCATGGCGCCCGCGTGCGCGCCTTCAACATCTCCCGCGCGCAGCTCGACTTCGCCCGCGCGCGGGCGCGGGCCGAGGGCCTGGCCGGCCAGGTCGAGTTCCTCGAGGACGACTACCGCAACGTCACGGCGCCCTGCGACGCCTTCGTGTCGGTGGGCATGCTCGAGCACGTCGGGCCCGAGCACTACGACGACCTCGGCCGGGTGATGAACCGCACCCTCGGCCCGGACGGGCGCGCCTTCCTGCACTTCATCGGCCGCCACCGGAGGGCGCCCTTCAGCCCGTGGGTCGAACGGCGGATCTTCCCGGGCGCCTACGCGCCGACCCTCGCCGAGCTCGGGCCCGCGCTCGAGACCGCGGAGCTCGCGATCGCCGACGTCGAGAACCTGCGCCCGCACTACGCGCGCACGCTCGAGCACTGGCTCGCGCGCTTCGAGGCGCATCGCGACGAGGTGCGCCGGCGCTTCGACGAGCGCTTCGTGCGGATGTGGCGCCTCTACCTGGCGGGCTCGATCGCCGCCTTCCGCGCGGGCTCGCTCCAGCTCTTCCAGGTGCTCCTCGCCCGGCCCCGCGGCGACGCGCTGCCCTGGACGCGCGACGACCTCTACCGGGACGCCTGACCCATGGAGCGCTGCGACGTGCTCGTGGTGGGCGGAGGTCCGGGCGGATCGTCCTGCGCGCGCGCGCTCGTGCGCGCGGGGCTCGAGGTCGTGGTCCTCGACCGGCGCCGCTTCCCGCGCGACAAGGTCTGCGCCGGCTGGATCACGCCCCCCGTGCTCGCCTGCCTCGGGGTGGACCCGGCCGAGTACGCGCGAGGGCGCGTGCTCCAGCCCGTGCACGGCTTCGCGGTGTCGCAGCTCGGCGCGGCGGCGGTGGCGCGCGTCGACTACGGGCGGCCCGTCTCGTACGGGATCCGTCGCTGCGAGCTCGACCACTTCCTGCTCGCGCGCGCCGGCGCGCGGCTGCGGCTCGGCGAGCCGCTGCGCTCGCTGCACCGGGCGGGCGGGCGCTGGGTCGCGAACGACGCCGTCGAGGCCCCCGTCCTGGTGGGCGCCGGCGGCCACTTCTGTCCGGTGGCGCAGCAGCTCGGCTGCGCCACCGGGCCGCCCGCGCCGGTCGTGGCGGCGCAGGAGATCGAGGTGCGCCTCGCGCCCGGCGCGCTCGAGAAGCTGGCCCTCGATGCCGCGCTCCCCGAGCTCTTCTTCGAGCCCGATCTCGCGGGCTACGGCTGGGTGGTGCGCAAGGGCGAGTGGCTGAACGTGGGGCTCGGCCGGCAGGGCCCCTCGCCCGGCGGGCTCGGCGAGTTCGTGGCGCGCTTCCTCGACCACGTGCGCGCCCTCGGCAAGGCCCCGGCCGCCTTCGAGGCGCGCTTCCGGGGCCACGCCTACCTGCTCCATGGCCAGGCCGCGCGCCCGCTCGCGGGCGAGGGCGTGCTGCTCGTCGGCGATGCGGCGGGGCTCGCCTATCCGCGCAGCGGCGAGGGAATCCGGCCGGCGGTCGAGTCGGGGCTCCTGGCCGCCCGCACGATCGCCGAGGCGGGCGGCGATCCGGCCGTGGCGAAGCTCACCGCCTACGCCGAGCGCATCGAGGCGCGCTTCGGCCCGCGCGGGCCGCGGCTGCCCGCCGCCGCGCCGGGCTGGAAGCGCGCGCTCGCGGGGCGGCTGCTCGCGAGCCCCGCCTTCGCGCGGCGCGTCGTCCTCGACCGCTGGTTCCTGCACCGGGAGGCGGCCGCGCTCGCCGCGTAGCTGGCGCATACTGCGCCCCCATGCGACGCCTGCTCCTCGGGATCGCGCTCTTCGGCCTGCTCGTGCTCGCCGGCTGGGGCCTCGCCTGGCTGCGCACGGGCGCCCGGGTCGGTGCCGGCTTCGCCGCCAAGGTGACCTGCTCGCTCGTCCACCTCTCGCGCTTCGACGCCGCGCACGTGGTCGGCGACTACGTCGCGCACGAGGTCGCCCCGCTCGGGCCGGTGCTCTCGGTCACGACGACACCGGACGGTGCCGAGGCGCGCGTGCTCGGCGGCGTGGTCTCGGCGCGGGCGGTCCTGCGCCCGGGGCTCGGCTGCACCCTCGTCGAGGCCGGCGAGACCTGGCCGCTCGCCGGGCCGGCCGCCGGCGTCGCGTTCGCGCGCCCCCGGCTCGACCCGGCCCTGCCCTGGCCGGCCGGCGAGGCGCCGCCCGCGGAGCCGCCGCCGCCGGCCGTGGCCGCCGCGATCGAGCGCGCGTTCGCCGAGCCGGGCCCGCCCGGGCGGCGCCAGACCCAGGCGGTGGTCGTGGTCCGCGACGGGCGGCTCGTCGCCGAGCGCTACGCCCCGGGCGTCGGGCCCGAGACCCCGCTCCTCGCCTGGTCGATGGCGAAGAGCGTGACGATGGCGCTCGTCGGCACGCTCGTCCTGCACGGGCGCCTCGACCCGGCCGCGCCGGCCCCCGTCCCCGAGTGGCGCGGGGCCGGCGACCCGCGCGGCGCGATCACGCTCGACCAGCTCCTGCGCCAGTCGAGCGGGCTCGCCTTCGGCGAGGACTACACCCCGGGCGGCGACGCCTCGCGCATGCTCTTCACGCGGCCCGACACGGGGGCCTTCGCCGCGGCCATGCCGCTCGCCTTCCCGCCCGACACGCACTGGTCCTACTCGAGCGGCACCTCGAACGTGATCGCGAGGCTCGTGCGCGACGTCTTCGGCGGCGACCTCGCCGCGATGGTGCGACACGCGAACGAGTCGCTCTTCGACCCCGCCGGCATGACCAGCGCCTTCTTCGAGCCCGACGCGTCGGGCAGCTTCGTGGGCTCCTCGTACCTGCACATGACGGCGCGCGACTGGGCGCGCTTCGGGGAGCTCTTCCGGCAGGACGGGGTCTGGAACGGGCGGCGCCTCCTGCCCGAGGGCTGGGTGCGCTACGCGGCGACGCCGACGCCGGCCGCGCCGCAGGGCGCCTACGGCGCGCACTGGTGGCTGAACGCCGGGACGCCGGGCCATCCCGAGGACCGCCCCTGGCCGCGCATCCCGGCCGAGGTCCGGGCCGCCCGCGGGCACAGCGGGCAGTGGGTGGCGGTGGTGCCCTCGGCGCGCCTCGTCGTCGTGCGCCTCGGCCTCACCGTGCCCGACGAGGAGCCCCTCGACGGCACCGAGACGCTGATCGCCGAGCTGCTCGCGGCCTACGCGCGCTAGACCACGTAGTGCAGCGGCATCTCGCCTCCGTCGGCGCCGCGGCGCGGGCACTCGGGGCAGTGCTCGTCGAGCAGCGAGTAGGCGTGGCGGACCGCGAGCATCGTGCTGGTCTGCCGAACGGGCTGCTCGCGGAAGATCCGGCCCGCGAGGCGGCGGGCGAGGTCGGTGCGGCCGAGCTTCTGGAAGAGCTCGCCGCGGACGCCGCCGAGGACGACCTTCACACCGCGCTCCTCGACACGATCGACGAAGCCTTCGAGCAGGGCGACGCCGACCGCGTCCGGGTTGCGCGCGCGCTTGACCCGCAGCACGAGCGCCTGGGTGCGCTCGTCGATGCGGTCCTCGATGGTCTGGAAGTGGGCCTCGAGGGCGGCCGTGGAGCCGAAGAAGAGCTCGCCCTCGAGCCCGAAGATCAGGATGTGCGCGCAGGGCCGGTCCTCGGGCAGCCGCTCGTGGATCTGGCCCTCGGGCGAGATCACGAACTCCGTGAGCAGCATGCGGCCGGCGCGCGGCACGGTCAGCAGGAACGACATGAAGATCCCGATCAGCACGCAGAACTCGATCGAGATCGCGATGGCCGAGATCGCCGTGACCCAGACGATGGCGGCGTCGAAGCGGGTCATGCGCAGGTGATAGAGAAGCGCGTGCCGGTCGATCATCTTGTACGCCGAGACCATCAGGATCCCGGCCAGCGCGGCGCGCGGGATGAAGCGCGCGTAGGGCGCGAAGAGCAGCACGATGAGCGCGACCGCCAGCGCGGACCACACGCCCGACCACTGCGTCGCGGCGCCCGCTTGCTGGTTGATGGCGGAGCGGGTGAGCGAGCCCGAGCCGGGGAAGCACCCGAAGAAGCTGCCGGTGAGGTTCGCGACGCCTTCGCTCAGGCACTGCTGGTTCATGTCGAGCTTCTGGCGGGTCTGGGCCGCGATCGCCTTCGCCATCGCGATCGCCTCGAGCAGCCCGAGCACGGCGATCGCGAAGGCACCGGTCGAGAGCTGCTGGATCATCGCGAGGCCGAGCGCGGGCGTCTGGAACGACGGCAGCTTGGCCGGGATCTCGCCGACCACCGCGACACCCCGCGCGTCGAGCCCGAGCTGGTCCACGAGGACCGCCATCGCGATCACGACCAGCAGCAGGTCCGGCAGCAGGCGCCAGCCGAGGCGCGCCTTGAGCCAGCGCAGGCCCACCACGGCCGCCACCGTCCCGAGCCCGATCGCGGCCGTCTCGGCCTGGATGCCGCCGCCTTCGGTGAGCGTGCGCCAGAAGCGCACCAGGAAGTGGTCGTGGACGCCGCCCCGGCCGTGGAGGCCGACCAGGTTCTTGAGCTGGTCGAGCACCAGGAGCGTTCCGGCACCCAGCGTGAAGCCCACGATCACCGAGTGCGAGATGTAGCGGGTGAGGTCGCCGAGGCGGAGCAGGGTGATGCCGAGCTGGATCGAGCCGACCAGGAGGGCGAGCAGGATCGCGGCCTCGACCCGGCTCTCGGGCACGACGCCCGAGATCGCGCTCAGGATCGCGATCGAGATCGCGTTGGTCGGGCCGTTGACGAGCTGGCGCGAGGAGTCGAAGAGGGCGCCCACGAACGTCATCACGATCGCGGTGTAGAGGCCGTGTTCGGGCGGGAGCCCGGCGACCAGCGCGTAGGCCATCGCCTGCGGCACGGCGACCGCCGCGACCGTGAGCCCTGCGAGGAGATCGGCGCGCGCGGCGCCGAGGTGGTAGCCGCGCAGCGCCCCGAAGGCGGGGACGATCCGGAGCAGCGCCTCCAGGAGGGGCTAGCTCCTGCCCGCCGCGCACCGGGCGGAGCGCGCGGCGGGGATCGCCACGGCGGTGCGGTCGGCGCGGACGCGCGGGACGGGCATCGCGGGGAGCCTAGCCCAGCGGTCGGCCGGAACCGGGGCGCGGCGCTGGCGCCCGGGTGGGCGCGATCCGCTCACGGGAAGACCAGCCAGCCGAAGCGGTCGGGCCGGTGGAAGTCGGGCGGCTCGGCGAGGGTCGGCGACCAGGCCGAGAACTGCCCGGCGCCCTCGCGGTCGATGCGATGGAAGTTGGCGCGCCAGCGCGTGCCGGGCGCGGGCGGCTCCGCGCCGAGGGCCGCGAACGGGATCGCCCACTCCGCGCACCACCAGGCGTGCCGCCCGTCCTGGTCGGCACACAGGCGCACGGCCCGCTGCCAGCCCGCGCAGCGCCAGGCGGGGTCCACCTTCATCGTCGCGCGCCGGCCGTAGGGGCTCTCGATGCGCGCCTCGAACCAGGCGCCGCGCGGGCTCTGCTCGAGCTCGTAGTAGCGGCGGGGGTCGGGACCGGGCGCCAGGAAGGCCTCCACGACCTCCTCGTCGTAGATCGGCTGGTTGCGCCCCTCGTAGCTCCCGCTCGCATCGCGGTCGACACAGTGGAAGCAGACGAGCAGGTGCTCGTCGTCGCGGGCGACACGCAGGGCGGTCGGCTGGAAGCGCCAGCGCGGCGCGAGCGGCGCGGCGTCCGGGGCGAGCGCGGCGAGCGCCACGGTCGTGGGCGGGGCGCCCTCGGCGCGCCGGCCGTGCGACGGCGTGAGCCAGACCGGGGCGAGCGCGTTCCAGGGCGGCTTGTGCGGGTCGCCGTCGATCGCGCCGGGCGCGCGGACCTGCGGACAGGCCAGCTCGGGAAGCGGCGGCTCGCGCATCGCTCAGGCCGCCTCGCCCTCGGCCGGCAGCCGGAGCTGCCCGCCGCTCGCGCGTGCGAGCGACTCCGCCAGCGCGCGGCGCATGCGCAGCGGGATGGCGGGCGCACGCGCGCAGCGGAGCGTGACGACCGGGACCCACAGCGCGCGGCCCGCCTCGGCGCGGAGCTCGGACCACGGCACCTCGATCGGAGGATGGCCGAAGGCCAGCGGGCGCGGCAGCGAGAGCCGCAGCGCCGACGGTCCCGCCGTGAAGGTGACGCAGCCGTTGTAGTCGATGCGGGCGCGAAGCCGCAGCGAGCGCATGCGAAAGGTCTCGCCGATCCCCGCGCTCACGATCCCGAGCGGCGGATAGGCCCGGGCCAGCTCCCGCCAGCCGCCCACCCGGCCGAGGAGCTGGAAGATCCCGACCCAGAGGGCGACGAAGCCGATCCCGACCCCGAGCGGGACGAGCCACGAGGGCGACGGTGCGTCCATCGGGCCGGATCCTAGTCCGTCCCTTGTGGGCGGCACGCGGGGCGCGATCCTCCCGGCGATGGAAGGGGCCGGGGAGGAGGCGCGGCGGCGCGCCGTGGCGCAGGCCTTCGCGATCCCGGGCCGCTGGCTCGGCTCGCAGCCGCTGCGCACGGGCTGGATCAACGAGACGCTGGTCGCCGCCTTCGACGAGGGCGGCCGGCGTGTGCGCTACGTGCAGCAGCGCATCAACCGGTCGGTCTTCGGCGACCCGGCGCAGTTGATGGAGAACGTGGCGCGCGTGAGTGCACACGTGCTGGCGGGGCTCGAGCGGGCGGGCGCTCCCGATCGCGAGCGGCGTGCGCTCCAGCTCGTGCCCGCGCGCGACGGCGCCCCCGCCTGGCGCGACGCGGCCGGCGAGACCTGGCGCACCTGGCGCTTCGTCGAGGGGGCGAGCAGCCGCGACGTGGTGCGCACGCCCGCCGAGGCCGGCGCCGCCGCCCTGGCCTTCGCCCGTTTCCAGGCGCAGGTGGCCGACCTCCCGGGGCCGCGCCTGCACGAGACGATCCGGGGCTACCAGGACGCGCGCCTGCGCTTCGAACAGCTCGTCACCACGGTGCGCGCCGACCCGGCCGGCCGCCTCGGCGCGTGCCGCCCCGAGCTCGGCTTCGTCACCGCGCGCGAGGCGATGGTGGACCGCCTGAACGGCCTGCGCGCCGCGGGAGCCATCCCCGAGCGCATCACCCACGGCGACACCAAGATCAACAACGTGCTCCTCGACGACCGCACGGGCGAGGCCTTGTGCGTGATCGACCTCGACACCGTGATGCCGGGCTTCGCGGTCTACGACTTCGGCGACCTCGTGCGCACCGCCGCCACGCGCGCCGCCGAGGACGAGCGCGACCTCGCGAAGCTGCGCGTCGACCGCGCGCTCTTCGCCGCGATCGCCGCGGGCTGGCTGCGCGGTGCCGGCGGCCTGCTCCTGCCGGCCGAGCGCGCCGAGCTGGTCTTCGCCGCCCGCCTGCTCCCGCTCGTGATCGGGATGCGCTTCCTGGCCGACCACCTGGCCGGCGACCGCTATTTCCGCTGCGACCGCCCCGGCCACAACCTCGACCGCGCCCGCGCGCAGCTCGCCCTCGCCGCCGACTTCGAGCGGCGCGCCGCCGAGCTCGAGGACGTGCTCGGCGCCGCCGATCCGGCGCCGGACCGCTGAGGCCCGGTCAGCGCAGGGCCGGCAGGAGGTCGCGTACGACGACCGGGGTGCCCGGGGCCGCAAGCGGCTCGACGGACTCGTCGGCGCGCGCGAAGCGCTGCGCCCGGTAGCGGCCGCCGGCCGCATCGGGCTCGCGCAGCACCTCGACCCCCCGCTCCGCGAGGTTCACGATCCAGTACTCCGGGATCCCGGCCCGCGCGTAGATCGCTGCCTTCGTGATCCGATCCTGGTGGAGCGACCAGTCCGAGACTTCGATGACCAGCAGGGCCGTGGCCGGATGGCGTAGCGAGTAGTCGCGGTGGGAGCCCGCGACCAGCGCGACGTCGGGCTCGGGTGCCGACCACGCGCCCAGGAGCAGCGGGGACTGCACGCGCAGGCAGCGCCCCGTACCCGCTATCGGCCGCAGGGCCTCGCACACGAGCCCGAGCGCCGCGGCGTGGGGCGGGTTGCTCGGCGGCATCGAGACGATCACCCCTTCGAGCAGCTCCAGGCGATCCCCGGCGAGCGTGCCCTCTTCGAGCAGGGCCAGATAACGCTCTACGGTGACGCGCAGCGGCTCTTGCGGAACGTGCGGGGTGACGTCGGCGGTCATCGGATCGGCCTCGATGCGGGCCTGGAGGAGGAGCCCGGACAGGGTAGCTGCCGGCCCGTCGCGGGCCAACGAGAACGGCCGGTCTCCGCGCGCGCGACAGCCAAGGGCCGCACGATACCATCGCCCCGGTGACGGTGACCGAGCCGGGCTACGACCTCGACCACGTGATCGCCCTTGCGACCGAGCTCGCGCGCCCGGCGCGGCCGGCGCTGCTCGCCGCCTTCACGCGCGCCTTCCTGCGCGGCATCGACCGCGTGGACGCGGGCGGCGAGCGCGCGCTCGCGCTGCGCGTGGCGGAGGCCTTCGCGTTCGCCGCGCAGCGTGCACCCGGCGCCATCGAGGTGCGGGTCACGAGCCCGCCCGCGCACCCGGGCCGGACGCTCCTCCAGCTCCTCCAGGACGACCGGCCCTTCCTGGTCGACACGACGCGGCTCCTGCTGCGCCGGCTCGAGCTGCGCGAGCGGCTCTTCCTGCATCCGATCCACGCCGCGCGCCGCGACGCCGAGGGCCGGCTGGTCGGGCTCGACGAGGAGGCCGGCGGGCTGCGCGAGTCGCTGCTCCACGTCGAGGTGTCGCCGCGCAGCGAGGATCCCGCGCAGCTCGCGGAGCTGGCGGCGCGGCTGCACGCGGCGATGGAGGAGGTGCGCGCCGTCACCGACGACTTCGCGGCGATGGTCGCGGGGGTGCGCGAGCTCGGCGCGCGCGCCGAGCAGGCCGGCCCGCGGCTGCCCGACGGGCGCCAGCGCGCCCGCCGCGTGCGCGCCTTCCTCGACTGGCTGATCGAGGGCCACTTCGTGTTCATGGGCGTGCGGCGCTACGCGCTGCGCGCGCTGCCCGAGGGCGGCACCGAGGTGCAGCTCGTCCCCGGCTCCGGCCTCGGTCTCTTCCGCTCCGACGCCGACAGCCGGCTGCGTGAGCCCCGCCGCGGCGACGCGATCCCCGACGAGCTGCGCGACGTCCTCGACGACCCGCGCATCCTGGTCGTCGGCAAGTCGCGCCGCGAGGCGCCGATCCACCGCGCCGGCCGCCTCGACCGGCTCGCGCTCACGGACTACGACGAGGCCGGCCGCCCGAGCGCGCTCACCCTGGTCTTCGGCCTGTTCACCGCGCAGGCGCTGCGTACGCCCGGCTCCAAGGTCCCGCTGCTCTCCGCGCGCCTCGAGCAGATCCTGCGCGACGAAGGGGCGGAGCCGCGCTCGCACCGCCATCGCGCGCTCTTCGACGCCTTCGACTCGGCGCCGCTCGAGGTGCTGCTCGGCCGCGACGTCGAGGGGGTGGCGGCGCTGATGCGCGAGATCGTCGGCGCCGAGGGCTCGAAGACGGCGCGCCTCGTGCTGCGGGCGGACCGCCGCGGGCGCAGCCTCTACGCCGCCGTCCTGCTGCCGCGCGAGCGCTACGGCGAGGAGCTGCGCGCGCGGCTGCGCGCGTTGCTGGGCGCCCGCACCGGCGCCACCTGGATCGACGACCGTGCCTCCTTCATCGAGGAGGGGACGGCCGTCATCCACTTCTTCTGCACCGCGGCGACCGCCCTGACCCTGCCCGACCCCGCGGCGCTCGCGGAGGAGGTCCAGGCGCTCGGCGCGAGCTGGGAGGAGCGGCTGCAGGAGGCGCTGGTGGCGCGCTTCGGCGAGGACGCGGGCGCGGCGCTCGCGGCTCGCTACGAGGACGCCTTCCCGGCCGAGCTGCGCGTCGCCACCGATCCGCGCGACGCCGTGCGCGACGTCGAGGCGCTGGAATCGCAGGCGCGCGACGGCGGCCCGCGCTTCGCGCTCTTCTTCGCGCGCGACGAGCCGGAGCGCGAGACCACGACCCTGCGCATCTTCCTGCCTGCCCCACGCCTGCTCTCGGAGCTGCTGCCGGTCGTCGACGGCTTCGGGATCCGCGTGGTCGACGCGCAGCAGGTGACGGTCACGCCGGCGGGTCGCGAGCCGGTGGCGGTCCACACCCTGCGCGTGCTCCCGCTCGGCGCCGACCAGGCCGACCTCGACGCGATCGCGCCGCGCCTCGCGGGCGCGCTCGGCGCGGTGCTCGCGGGCGCGGTCGCGAGCGACCCGCTCAACGGGCTCGTGCTCGGCGCCGGGCTCGACTGGCGCGAGGTCGACGTCGTGCGCGCGCAGCTCGAGTACTTCCTGCAGATCCAGGGGGCCCTCACGCGGCCCTTCGTGCGCACGGTGCTGCTCGAGAACCCGCTGGCGGTGCGGCTCCTCGTGCAGCTCCACGCCGCGCGCCTCGACCCCGCCGTGTCCGAGGCCGGGCGCGCGGCGCGCGAGGAGGAGCTGCGCCGCGCCTTCGAGGGCTATCGCGACCGCATCCCCTCGCTCAACGAGGACCGCGCGCTCGCCGGCCTGCTCTCGATCGTCGAGGCGACGCTGCGCACCAACGCCTTCGCGGCCAGGGCGCGCGCCGCGGGCCCGGCGCCCGGCGCGCCCGAGGGCCCCCACGTCCTCGCCTTCAAGCTCGACCCCGCCCGGGTGCCCGAGATCGCCGCTCCCCGGCCGTACCGCGAGATCTTCGTGCACTCGGTGGAGCTCCAGGGCGTCCACATCCGGGGCGGAGCGGTCGCGCGCGGCGGCCTGCGCTGGAGCGACCGGCTCGACGACCTGCGCGTCGAGATCCTGGGCCTCATGCGCACGCAGATGCTGAAGAACGGCCTGATCGTGCCGGTCGGCGCGAAGGGCGGGTTCGCGCTGCGCCGCCCCGGGCTGCCGCCGCGCGAGGCCCGCGCGCGCGCGGACGAGCAGTACCGGGTCTTCGTCGCGCACCTCCTCGACCTGACCGACGACCTCGATCCCTCCGGCGCCGCCGTCCCGCCGCCCGGCCTCGTGCGCCGCGACGGCGACGACCCCTACCTGGTCGTGGCGGCCGACAAGGGCACCGCGCACCTCTCGGACACCGCCAACGCGATCGCCGAGGCGCGCGGCTTCTGGCTCGGCGACGCCTTCGCCTCGGGCGGCTCGAACGGCTACGACCACAAGAAGTACGGGATCACCGCGCGCGGCGCCTGGGAGTGCGCGCGCCACCACCTGGCCGAGCTCGGCATCGACCCCGAGCGCGACGTCTACACCGCGACCGGGATCGGCGACATGTCGGGCGACGTCTTCGGCAACGGCTTCCTCCTGATGCGGCGCGTGAAGCTGCTCGGGGCCTTCGACCACCGCCACGTCTTCGTCGACCCGGACCCGGATCCGGCCACCGCCTGGGCCGAGCGCAAGCGCCTCTTCGAGACGCCGGGCTCGAGCTGGGCCGACTACGACCCGGCGAAGCTCTCGCCCGGCGGCGGCGTCTTCGCGCGCGGCGCGAAGGCGATCGAGCTGGCGCCGGCCGTGCGCGAGCGGCTGGGGCTGGGCCCCGGCCGGATCTCGGGCCCCGAGCTGGTGCGCGCGCTCCTCGCGCTCGACGTGGACCTGCTCTGGAACGGCGGCATCGGCACCTACCTGAAGGCGAGCCACGAGTCGCACGCCGACGTCGGCGACCGCGCGAACGACGCCGTGCGCATCGACGCGGCGCAGCTCCGCGCGCGGGTGGTCGCCGAGGGCGGCAACCTCGGCTTCACCCAGGCCGCGCGCGTCGAGGCCGCGCTCGCCGGCGTGCGGATCGAGACGGACGCGGTCGACAACTCGGCCGGCGTCGACCTCTCGGACCACGAGGTGAACTACAAGATCCTGCTGGCGCCGCTGGTGCGTGCCGGCAAGCTCGGCGTCGGGGAGCGCAACCGCGCGATCCACGGCGCCGCGGACGACGCCTGCGCGAGCGTGCTCGCCCACAACCGCGGCCAGGCGCTCTCCCTCTCGCTCGACGAGCTGCGCGCGCGCCGCGCGCCGGGCGCCTTCCTGCACGCGATCGAGGAGCTCTGCGCGGCGGCGGACCTGGACCCGGGCGCCCTGCGCCTGCCGGACGGGAAGGCGCTGGCCGCGCGCGCAGCGGCGGGGCGCAGCCTCGTGCGGCCCGAGCTCGCGGTCCTGCTCGGGATCGCGAAGCTCGTGGTGCGGCAGGCGCTCGCGGCGAGCCCGTGGTCGGAGGCGCCCTACCTCGAGCCGCTGCTGCAGGGCTACTTCCCGCCGCGCTTCCGGGCCGAGTGGCCGGCGGCGATCGGCGAGCACCCGCTGCGGCGCGAGATCACGGCGCTGGTCGCGACGAACCGCCTCGTCGACGCGGGCGGGGTGACCCTCGTGCCAGCGCTGGCCGGCGAGCTCGGCGTCTCCTTCGCCGACGCCGCCGCGGCCGCCCTGCTCGCCGAGGACGTGCTCGAGGCGCCGGTGCGGCGCGCGGCGCTGCTCGCGCTCGGGCGCCCCACCCCACGCGTAACGGTGTATGGTGCGCTCCTCGAGCTCGACCGCGGCGTGCGCGCGACCGCTCGCTACCTCGCGCGCAGCGGCGTGCTCGCGCTCGACCCCGCGCGGGTCGAGCGGCTGCGGGCGGGCCTCGCGGGGCTCCAGGCCGAGGCGGAGCGGCTGCTCACACCGGCCGAGCTTGCCGAGGCGGCCGCCCGGCGCGACGCGCTCGCGGCCGACGGCCTCCCGCCGGAGCTCGCGGGCGCCGTCGCCTCGGCCGCCTTCGCCGACCGCGGGCTCAACGTCCTGAGCGTCGCCGAGCGAACCGGCACAGCGCCGCTCGACGCCGGCCGCGCGCTGGCCCGGATCGGCGAGGGCGCGGGGATCCTCTGGCTCCACCAGCGCCTGCGCGCGATCGATCCGGGCGATCCCTGGGACCGGCTGGCGCTCGCCGACCTGCGCTGGGAGCTCCTCGACCTCCAGCGCGCGCTCGCGGAGGCGGTGCTGCGGGCCGGGCCCGCCGACCCTGCCGCCGCCGCCGACACCTTCCTGGCCCGCCACGAGGCGCTCCTCGGGCAGGTGCGCGAGCTCCAGCAGGAGGCGGGCGCGCACCCCTCCCCGAGCGCCCTCGTGGTGATCGCGAGCCGGCTGCGGGCGCTGCGCGGCTGAGCGCCGCCGTGGCCCCGGAAGCCCCGAGACCGCCCCGGGCGCCTCAAGACCGGCCCGGAAGCCGCCGCTATGCTCGGCCGGGCGCGACCCCAGCGAGCCCCCCGCCCGTCGAGCCGTCCTCCGTCGAGTCGCCTCCGAGGATCCGAATCCGCTGCGAGGAGCCGTTTCGTTGTCGCACCCGCCGCCTGCTGCGCCCGCCCCGCTGACGCCGGTCGAGCGCTGCCTGCGCGTCTTCACCGACGTGCGCGCCGGCGAAGGCCGCATCGCGCTGCTGATGTTCGCGAACGTGTTCCTGCTGCTCTGCGCCTACTACCTGCTGAAGCCGCTACGCGAGGGCTGGCTCGCGATCTCGGACGTCGGCGACCTCTCCAAGACCGAGCTCAAGGCCTACACGGCCTTCGGCCAGACGGTGCTGCTCGCGGGCTTCGCGTCCTGGTACGGGCAGCTCGTCGAGCGCTGGCCGCGCCGCGTGCTGATCACGCGCGCGACGCTCTTCTGCATGGCGAACATCGTGGTCTTCTGGCTCGTGCAGCCCGACTTCCTGATCGGCCACGTCCGGGGCCTCGGCTTCGCCTACTACGTCTGGGTCGGGATGTTCGGGGCCTTCGTGGTCGCGCAGTTCTGGGCCTTCGCGGCGGACCTCTATCCCCAGGAGCAGGGCAAGCGGCTGCTGCCGATGATCGCGATCGGGGCCACGAGCGGCGCCATGACCGGCGCCTGGCTCGAGGGCCAGCTCGTGGCCTGGAAGCTGCTCGACGCGCGCTTCCTCCTGCTCGCGGCGATCCCGCTGCTCGCGATCGCGCTTGGGCTCACGCGGCGGGTGGACCGCGCGATGGGCGGGGTCGGCAAGCGGCAGGGCGCGCGGCCCGAGGGCCAGGTGCTCGAGGGGCGGGCGGCGCTTCCGATGGTGCTCGGCAACCGCTTCCTGCTGGCCGTGGCCGTCACCACGCTCCTGCTGAACGGGGTGAAGACCCTCGGGGAGAGCATCCTCTTCGGGGCGGTCGGGGACGTGGTCGCGGCCCAGGCGGCGGCGGCCGGGGTCACCGGCGAGGCCGCCCTGCGCGCCTTCGAGCACTCGGTCACGACCGCCTTCTACGGGAACTTCTTCTTCTGGATCAACGCATTGGCCCTGGTGCTACAGGCCTTCTTCGCATCCCGGCTGCTCCGCTACGGGGGGTTCGGCGCGCTGTTCCTGATCCTCCCGGTGGTGGCACTCACCTCGTACGCGGCGATGTGGGTCCTGCCGCTGCTCTGGGTGATCAAGAGCATGAAGATCGTGGAGAACGCGACCGACTACTCGATCCACAACACCGCGCGGCACGTCCTGTGGCTGCCGATGTCCCAGGAGGTCACGTTCAAGGCCAAGCCCACGATCGACACGTTTTTCATGAGGGCTGGCGATGGGTTGGCGGCCCTTACCGTCCTCCTCGGCAGTCAGGTATTCTCGGCCCCCGACCGATCCTACTTCGCCGTCAACATCGCTCTGTGCCTGGCCTGGCTGGGGCTCGCGGTGTGGATCGTGCGGGAGCATTCGAAGCTGAGCGGCGATGCCGACCCCCGAGGCGCGCCCGATCGGAGAGACGTCGAGATGGAGCCCCGGACGGCGCCCGCCGGCTGAAGGCGGGCCGTGCCGCGGGCGTTCCAGGAACCCAGGGGGGAAGCGATGGGGGTGCAGGGACCGATGCACGAGGCGCCGCGCTGCCGGATCCGGGCCGCCACGGCCCTGCTGGCGACGGCGCTCCTGCTCGCGGCGGGTACGGGCACGGCCCACGCGCAGGGCATGCGCAGGTCGGTGCGGCTCCACCCGAAGCCGGCCGCGGCTCTTCCCGCCCCCGCGCCGGCCGCAGCGGCTCCCGTCCTGCCCGCGCCGCCGGCGCCCGCCACGCCCGCCGTCGACGGGGGGCTCGGCACCGCGGCGCTCCTCTCCGACCTCACCCAGCCGGCCCCGGGCGACCTCTTCCAGCCCAAGCCCGGGCGCTGGGACCCCGCGCCGCTCTGGAGCTACCTCGACCCCGTCCTCGAGGACGGCCTCGCCGACGCGCTCCGCCAGCTCGGCCTGCAGTGGGCGATCGACCAGCACAAGCTCGGCGTGGCGCTCGTCGACATCACCGACGTGCGCCAGCCGCGGGTCGCCTCCATCAACGGCGACACCATGCTCTACGCGGCGAGCCTCCCGAAGATCTGCGTGATGCTCGCGATCTACCAGAAGGCCGCCGAGGGCCGGCTCCAGATCGACGACGAGACCTACGTCGAGATGCTGCGCATGATCCGGCGCTCGTCGAACGCGGACTCGACGACGCTCATGCACAAGGTCGGCAAGGACTACATCGCGCGCGTCATGCTCTCGCCGCGCTACCGCCTCTACGACCCGTTCCACAACGGCGGGCTGTGGGCGGGCAAGGACTACGCGGCGGTCGGCGCCTGGCGCCGCGACCCGATGTACAACCTCTCGCACGCCGCGACCGCGATGCAGGTGGCACGCTTCTACTACCTGCTCCAGACCGGCCGCCTCGTGAGCCCGCAGGCCAGCGAGGAGATGAAGACCATCCTCCGCCACTCGGCGAGCGACCACAAGTTCCTGCGCGGCATCCGCGCGATCCGGCCCGACGCGCTCGTCTACCGCAAGGCCGGCACCTGGGGCGAGGCGCACGCCGACGGCGCCCTGATCGAGCGCCGCGACGGCGCCACCTACATCGCGGTCGGCCTCGCC
Organism: Deltaproteobacteria bacterium; assembly: GCA_035063765.1. Classification (NCBI taxonomy): domain Bacteria; kingdom Pseudomonadati; phylum Myxococcota; class Myxococcia; species Deltaproteobacteria bacterium. The sequence continues at coordinate 196 of JAPSFT010000023.1, read as the reverse complement.
GAGGACCCGATGGGCGGCGAGTGGCTCAAGCAGATCATCATCCAGATGGACCGCCTGATCGACGACCAGCCCTACCAGCAACGCGTCCGCCGCACCCGCCTCCCGAGCGAAGCCCCCCTCTCCGTCAGCGCCGGCGGGTGAGGAGGGGACAGACCCGGCGATCCGGCGATTCGCCAGAGCGAATCGCCGGATCGCC
>JAPSFT010000022.1 GCA_035063765.1 Deltaproteobacteria bacterium | reverse complement strand
CGGCCCACGTCCGAAGCTACGAGCGGGGGCGCCACACCACGTGCGCCGAGCACATGCCGAAGGCGCACCAGAGGCACCTCGCCTGGACGCCCTCGCGGCTCGTGCACTGGGCGAAGAGCATCGGGCCCGGCACGGCGGCCCTCGTCGAAGCGATCCTCGCCGAGCGCCCGCACCCCGAGCAGGGCTACCGCTCGTGCCTCGGCATCCTGCGGCTCGCCAAGCGCGTCGGCTGCGCCGTGTATGCTGCCAGATCGAGATCGCGCTGGCGGCCGCTGTCGAACCGCACGTGGCTCACGGCGGACGGGAGCTAGACGTGGATCCATTGTGCGGCACCGAGGTATCCCACCAGTTGCGGTGCGCATGCCGTCTGGATAGAAGCGAGCGTGACTCCATGGGCCGCCTGCCGGGTATCAGCCTCGACCTTTCCCTTTGCGGAGCGACGTCGCGCGGAGAGGTCTTGCAATGGGAGGCACGCCGAGTCACTGCTGTCGCGCGGAAGCTCGGAGTCCCCCTGCCAACGAGCGACATCTCGAGCCAACGGCAGGCGCTACTCGATGCGAAACTCTCGTTCGGATCCGATCGCTTGCGCCGTCGTCTCGCTTCTGAGGTCCGCTGGTCCGATCGCATGGCGCATGCGATGGTCGCGATCCGTCCTGCAGCGCGTCGCACGAGTGTCTGCCGGATTCGAGCCGATAGCGGAACGGCCACTGAGTTCAGTGCTTGGCTCACCGAACGCATGTCAGTCGGCGACGCCGCCGCGTTGCTGGGTGCATGCCCCGATCACTACGTCATCGAGCAGTCCGCCGATAGAGGCCAGGTCGTTCTCGAGACGACCGGCGGGAGCCCCCTCGCGGCGCTTTTCTACATCGACTACGAGGACGTTTCGTCGCTTGTCACACCGGCTGACCCTGCCTTTTCGTACCAGATTGCGGGGGTGGCGCGCGCCGAGGACGGTGCTCCGATAGGGGGCGTGCGCCACCAATTCAGGGACGTGGACACAGGGGGGTTCGAAGGCTGTCTCACGGTGGAGTTTCCGCGATTCTCACTTCCGTTCATGCTCCGCGAGCATGAGTGGCACCTCGCGTGCGAATTCTCGAACTGGATCGAAGCCTCCCTCCAGTGAAGGTGGCGGCCAACACCCATGAACCCCTCGCGTCAACAGCCAGAACGCTGTCCTCCGGCTGCGGCCTCGCCCCCGGGCTTCTTCCTCCGGCTCGTGTCTTCCGCTTCGTCTTCGCTTCCGTCGTCGCCGCAGTGTCTCCTGGAACCCGCGCTCAACCCCTGTCGAGCTCACGCCGATCGCATTGCGATGCGGCGGGGAGGCTTGCGGCCTCCGTGCGGCCTCCGCGTCCTGGAACTGGGGCACAGCCAGTCCTCCGCCACGAACAGCGATGGTGCACTCACCAACCTGGCGGCCTTCGTGCGGCAGCTCGATGAGTTCATGCTCGAGAGGTCCGTGCGTCCTCGCCTCGAGGGCACCTACGGCACGTACCTGGAGCTTCGGGCCCACGGTCGGGAGGTCATCGTGTCGCTCCTCGTGGGCTCCGCCTCTGGCGCGGCCGAGTTCGAGCTCTCGGGCTCCTTCGCAGTCGAAGCAGGCGCGCTGCCTGCGGCTCTGGAGGCAGCGGAGCGTCTGCAGGAAGCACCCGACCACCAGTAGGAAGCGCGCCGAGAAGGGCGCCGGGAGCAGGGCTCCCGCTGGAGCCGCCTGCCCCCCACTGCGCGGCCGGGCGCGATCATCCGCGAGGGAGCCGGCGATGCCGGAGAGATCGGGAAGCCCTCGAAGGTCACCGGGTGGTGGTTCTTCCCGTCACGCGAACCCGACGGCCACGGAGTCGTGCAGCCGACGGTTGCGAGCCGGGGGGAGCGCCAGCATTCTGCGCTGCGCGGCATGGTAGGCTACGCGGGCGTCCGCTGCGGAACGGAGGCCCGCCCGCCGCGAAGGTGGCGTTCGCCCCCGAGGTCGTGCGCGCACCCGAGCGATCGAGCCAGGACTCGTCGCGCATTCCGAGGAGGATCTCCATGTCTCTCGCCGTCGATCCGATTCCGAAGCCGTTCTCCGTCGGCATCCTGCTCGCGCTCCTGGCGATCCTGCTCGGCTTCGGCCTGGGCGGCGTCTTCGGCGCCGCCGAAGACCAGATCAAGCAGGTGCTCGAGAGCTCGGGCACCGCCGTGCTCGACACGGTGTACCACGGTGACGTCGCCAAGAAGGACGCGGTCGTCGCCAAGTCGTGGGAGTACCTGCAGCGCGCCCACCTACACGGCGGAGCCATCGGCACCGCCGCCATGGCGGCGATCGCCGCATTGGTCCTCCTGAGCCGGCGCGGGCTGCTGGCCTGCCTGAGCGCACTGGCCTTCGGAGCCGGCGCTCTGCTCTACTCCTCCTTCTGGCTCTGGGCCGCGTTGAAGGCGCCCGGCCTCGGGAGCACCGGCGCCGCGAAGGAGGCGCTCGAGTTCATCGCCGTACCCGGGGCGGGCCTGTCGATGCTCGGCGCGGCGGGGACGCTCCTGGTCGTCGCACGCGACGCGCTGCTGGCGGGGCGGGCCTAGAGGGCCCGAGGAGGTCGCTCCCGCTGCGGGCCCGGGCTGGGCATGCCGGCGGCACGCAGGTACGGCGCAGGCGCGCCCCACCGGCAGCCGGCGGGGCGGTCCTCGAACGCCCGCTGCTAGAGATGCTTCTTCAGCTTCTGCCAGAGCGTTTCCTTGGGCGTCGCCTTGCAGTCGTCGACGAGCTCGCCGATCGGCTGGCCGAACTTGTCGAGCGCGACCGTACCGACCGCAGCCTCGTTCCGGGCTTCTGCGTAGCCGTCGACCCAGTACGCGATCCGGTTCTGGTCGTCGGGATTCATCGCGAGGAACTCCTCGCACGTGATCTCGTCGACCTTCTTCTCGGCCGCCTGTGCGGGCGGCGCCGTCACGAACGAGCCGAGCCCGAGGCCGATGGCTGCGGCGCTGGCGATCCAGATCCTCATGGCGTCCCTCCTGGGGGGGGTCCGTCCGCACGGGCCGGTCCCCGGACGAGTCTTGCCGATCGAGCAGGCTTGTCATCCAACGGCAGGAGGAAGGCACGCGCGCGGGTCCGATCGCGGGACGGCTCCACCCCGGGGACGTCGGCAGTCGTAGGGTGCCCCCCCCGATCAGGCCCCGGCGGCGGTCTCGATGGTGCGTAGCGGAGCCTCGGGATCGGGCCCCCGCCGCACGTGGAGACGGCGCTCCCGGAGCTCCATCGCGACCGTCGCCACCGTTCCGACGGTGACTCCCGGCACCCGATCGAGCGGCGCGTAGGCGCGGCAGATCGGATGCTTCGCGTCGGCGCGATCGGCGAGGAAGCCGAGCAGATCGTCGAAGGAACCGACGCCTCGTTCGAGCGCGCGGGCCCGCTCGAGCCGTGCGCACGAGTTCTCGAAGAACGGGCCGCCGGTCGAAGCGTCCGCGCCGACGTGGTTGGTGTGCGCGAAGGGGAGGTCGCGGATCGGCGTCCACAGCCGGCGCCGGCCGAGCCAGGTGACGTCGAAGCCGCCGTCGTGCGCGCTCCCGACGAGGACGTTCGCCGCACGGCCCATCCCGGCGTCGTCGGCGCGCTTGCGAGCGGCGGCGAGATCGTGCTGGTGGAGGAGGTCCCGGAGCACGACGTGCACGGGGACGCCGTCGAGCGGGCCCGGCGCGTAGACGAAGTTCAGGCACACCCCGATCCCCGCCGAGTTGCAGCCGATCTTCCCGACGATCCCGGGCTCGGTAAGCGTGGCGAGCCGCATCCCGTCGCGCGTCTCGATCCGCAGCACGGCGACGAGGGGCTCGAGCAGGGCGAGCCAGTCCCAGTTCTGCCCGAGCACCCCGGCGCGCGGAGCGAAGAGCGCCGTGCAGCCATCGGAGACGCCCGCCATGAGCTCGCTGCGGGCGTTGAGGACGTGGATCCGATACGGCTCGACGCGCGCGCCCTCGGCGATGCCCTCGATCTCGTCGGCGAGCTCGGGCGAGAAGGCGCGGATCCGCAGCGCGACGGCAGCGCCCGCGGCGCGCAGCTCGGCGTCGCTGCGCGCGAGCGCGATCGAGTAGATGCCGAGCGTCGAAGCGATCCGGTCGCGGAGCGCCTCGCCGTGGCCGCGGCCGATCTCACGCGGGGTCCCGCGAAGCTCGACCACGGGGATCTCGCTCATCCGGCTCGTCCTCCCGGTGGCCCGGCGGCGGGCGGCCCGGCGATCGAGGGTCGCGCGGATCGCGGGGATCGTCGAGCGGCCCGTCGCGCGGAGCCCCAGCGCGAGGGCATCGCGAGCGACGGGGAAGCCCGCGTGCGCCGCGGCACCCGCGGGCTCGGGTCCCGCTCGCGGCGTGCCGATGAGAGCAGCGGCCCGCCGGGCCGAGAGGAGTTGCATGCGGATCGCGCCCTGGCTGCTCGTTGCGGGCCTTGCGGCACCGGCCGCGGCCGACGTCTCGTTCCTCGTCGACGCGACCCAGGACGTCGCGCCGATCTCGCCCTTCGTGTACGGCGTGAACCGCCCCCTCGAGGGTGCCTTCGCCGCGGCCACCCTGACGCGGCTCGGTGGCAACCGCTGGACCGCCTACAACTGGGAGAACAACGCATCGAACGCGGGGACCGACTGGCTGAACCAGAACGACGGCCTGCTCTCGGCGAGCGACGCGCCCGGCGAGGCGGTGCGCCCGTCGATCGCGGCCGCGCGCGAGCGGGGCGCCGGGATCCTGGTGACGGTGCCGATCGCGGGCTACGTCGCCGCCGACAAGCAGGGCGGCGGCGACGTCGCCCAGACGCCGGACTACCTGCAGACCCGCTTCCGGCAGTCGCTACCCGCCAAGGGCGCCCCCTTCGCGCTGGCGCCGGACGCGGGTGACGGCTTCGTCTACCAGGACGAGTTCGTGCACTGGGTCGCGCAGAGCTTCCCCGGCGCCTACGACCCTGCGCACCCCGTCTTCTACTCCCTCGACAACGAGCCCGACCTCTGGTCGAGCACCCACGTGCGCATCCACCCCGACCCGCTCACCTACGCGGAGCTCGTGCAGCGCACGATCGCCTTCGCGTCCGCGGTCAAGGCCGTGAGCCCGCAGGCGCTCGTCTTCGGCCCCGTGAACTACGGCTGGCACGGGTACCTGACCCTGCAGGACGCGCCCGACGCCGCGGGCCGCGACTTCCAGGAGGTCTGGCTGGCGGCGGTGGCGGAGGCGTCGCAAGGCTTCGGCGCGCCGCTCGTCGACGTGCTCGACGTGCACTGGTATCCCGAGGCGCAGGGCGGGGGCGTGCGCGTCACCGGCAGCGACACGAGCGCAGCGGTGGTGGCCGCGCGCCTGCAGGCGCCGCGCTCGCTGTGGGACCCGAGCTACACGGAGACGAGCTGGATCACCGAGTACTCGACCCTCGGCCCGGTCCGCCTGCTGCCGCGCCTGCGCGACAAGATCGACACGCACGCACCGGGCATGAAGCTCGCGGTCACCGAGTACAACTACGGAGGCGGGGGGCACATCTCGGGCGGGATCGCCCAGGCGGACGTGCTCGGCATCTTCGGGCGCGAGGGCGTGTTCGCCGCGGCGGAGTGGCCGCTCGCCGAGGACGAGTCGTTCATCGGCGCGGCCTTCCGGATGTACCGGGACTTCGACGGCGCGGGTGCGCACTTCGGTGACCAATCGATCCGAGCGACGACGAGCGACGTCGCCGCCAGCTCCGTCTACGCGAGCCTCGACTCGGGGGACCCGGAGCGCCTCGTGGTGATCGCGATCAACAAGACCGGCACGCCCCTCCCTGCGAGCTTCGCCGTGACGACCCCGGGCGGCCGCCCGATCGCGAGCGCGATTGTCCATCGGCTCACGGCCGCCGCCGCCGAGCCGGTCGCGGCCGGTGCGCTCGCGCCGCCCGACCCCGGCCACCTGGCCGACCTCCTGCCCGCGTACAGCGTCAGCACGATCGAGCTCACGCTTCCCGAGCCGGCGGGCGGCAGCGCCGCCGTGGGCGCCGCTCTCGGCCTCGTGGCGCTCGCGCGCGCGAGGCGGGGCCGATCCAGCCGGGCGGAGGAGCGGTTCAGGACCTCGGACGTTGCGCCGCCGCCCAGCGCGCCAGGGCGGGGCGCTCGATCTTCGAGTTGTGCCGCGGATCGACCGGCAACGCCTTCGGGAACAGCACGTCGCGAATCGGCCGGGTGAGCGGGCGCGACGCCGCGAGCGCGAGCAGCTCCGCGCGCAGCGTGGCCTCGGGCGTTTCGGTCGCCTCCGGCCGGCGCTCGACGCACAGCACCGCCCGCTCGTACGCCCCGTCCGGAACGCCGACGAGCCCGCTCCGCCGTACCGCCGGATGCGCGTCGAAGATCGGCTCGCACTGCAGCGAGAAGAGCGGCCCCTCCGCGCTGCGCACGCGCTGGCCGACGCGGCCGCAGTACCAGAAGCGGCCGGCCTCGTCGAGGTAGCCGGCGTCTCCGATCCGGTGCCAGATCTCGCCGTTCGATCCCGTCACCTTGTTCTTGCGGGTGGCGTCCTCGTCGCGGAAGTAGGCCGGGCTCACGTGCGCGCTTCGCACGATCAGCTCGCCGATCTCACCGGCGGGAAGCGTCTCGGTGTCCTCGAGCGAGGCGATCGGGCCGTCCGACAACCGCACCACGCGCAGCGTGACGCCACGGAAGGGACGCCCGACGCAGAGGCCGGCCCCCTCCCGGGTCCTCGCCCAGGTCTCCTCGAGCGCCTCGCGCGCGCTGATCTCGGTCGAGGGAAGCGCCTCGGTTGCTCCGTAGTTGGCGAAGACCTCGCCGCGCCCGCCCATCATGCGGCGCAGTGCCTCCATCACGGCGGCGAAGATCGGCGCACCCCCCCCGATGACGCGCTCGAGCGTCGGCGTCTCGATACCGTGGGCGGCGGCGTGACGCGCCAGGTTCTCGAGCAGCACGGGCGAGGCGAAACACGAGCGCACGCCGCAGTCGTTGATCACCTCGAGGAGCGCGGCGGGGTCGGCCGTGGCGGGCGTCTCCCGCACAAAGTCGATGGGCGGCACCACCATGGTTCCACGGCCGACCAGGCCGATCAGGGAGAAGGCCGGGAAGATCGCCATGTCGACGGGGACCCCCGCGGTCGCGTCGAAACGCCAGCTCTCGCGCACGACGCGGTAGAGATGGGCGTAGTGGCGGTGGAGGTAGAGCGCGGGCTTCGCGGGCCCGGTGCTCCCGGTCGTGTAGAAGATCGTGCAGGGATCGTCGGGCCCGACCGCTGCCGGGGTCGGCTCCGCCGCCGGCGCCCGGCGCAGCGACGCCAGCGTGCGCGCGCCCGGAAAGCGGCCGTTCACGACCACGAGCTTGCGCAGCGTCCGGGGTCCCCAGCCGAAGACCAGGCGTCCGAGGTGGACGACCGGCAGCCCGACGAAGGCCTCGGGCTCGATCCGCCGCAGTCGCTCGGCCACGTTGCGGTAGCCGACCGAAGGGTCGATCCAGATCGTCATGGCGCCGACGCGCGCGAGCGCGAGCATGGCCACGCTCGCCTCGTAGCTCGGCGGCGCCATGAAGACCGTGCGCGTGCGCTCGCGGATACCCATCTCGCGCAGGCCAGGCGCGACCGACTCGACGTCCGCCGAGAGGCGAGCGTAGGAGAAGCGGCGATAGCGGCGTCTGCCGTCCGCTCCACGCCCCGCCGGCTCCACGACCGCTGTCCGCTCGGGATCGCTGCGGGCCACTTCGAGCGCGAGCCCCGCTACGTCGAACACGTCCTGCGGGAAGATCACGCGCGGGCCGCCTGCTCCGAGCGCGACGTCGCTGCCGGGCGCGCGCTCTCGGCGAGGAACTCGCGGACGATCGTCGCGACCTCCTCGGGGCGCTCCAGCATCGGCAGGTGCCCGCAGCCGGCGAGCCACTCGGCGCGCTGTGGGCGCAGCGTCGCGTTCAGGCGCCGGCCGGCGCGCGCCGACAGGACCTTGTTCTCGGTGCCCCAGATCGTGCAGATCGGGGGGAAGTCCGGCCCGGGCGTGAGGCGATCGAGCGCGTCGTAGTGCTCGAGGTCGTCGAGCGCGCCGAGCAGCGAGCGGAGCTGGCCGGGGCTGGTCTGGCACGCACAGAGCTCCTCGCTGCGCTGCACGCCCCGGGCGCGGCCGCGCGCGCCGAGCTGGAAGCGCAGCGACTGCGTGCCGAGGAAGCGGCCGAGGCGGAGCCCGCCCAGACGCCGGTAGAGCGCCCGCGAAGGGCCGGGGGCGAGCCGGCGCAGGCGCAACAGCCAGCCGAGCCAGCCAGCCGAGAAGGTGGCGGCGGTGAGCGGGTTCACGAGCACCAGCGCGCTCAGGTCGTGCGGGCGGCGGGCCGCGAGGCCGAGCGACATGGCGCTCCCCATGCAGTTGCCGACCAGGCTCGGGCGCACGAGCCGCTGGGCGTCGACGAAGGCGCCGAGGATCTCGATGTAGCGCTCCAGTGTGTAGCCGCTCTCAGGCTTCGCGGAGGCGCCGTAGCCGAGCAGATCGATCGCAAAGATCTCGTGGTCCGGCTCGAGGGCAGCGGCGACCTCGTCCCAGATCGCGTGGGACGTGCCGCCGTTGTGCAGGAGCACCACCGGCGGGCCCTGCCCCCGCCGCTCGAAGCGAATCGCGTCACCACGGTGCTCGAATGTCTCCATGGCTAGGACCTCCGCCGTGTCGGGGGGCGCACGCGCGGGCGCGCGGGCGGCTCGAAGGGCCGCAGCGTCTGGCGTACGAGCTGCGCGATCGGGGCGCGCAGCGTGCCGACGCGAGCCATCCGGCGCATGGCGACGTGGGCCGTGACGATCGAGATCAGGGCATGGACGAGCGCGGTGCACGCGAAACGTGCCGCGTCCGTCCCCGCTCCGAACGTCGCGGCGACCAGCTCCGCCACGGTCTCCTGTGCCCGCATGCGGCGAGCGAGCACGACGGGACCGGCCGCGAGCGCCTCGATCAGGAACACCTTCGCGCCCGCCGGCTCCGCGGCCACCCGGTCGAGGTACGCGCCGACCATCCGCTCCACCCGCTCGGCGGGGGACCCGGGGGGCTCGAGCGCCGCGCGCAGCTCGTCGATCAGGATCCGCGTCGCCGCGTCGTAGGCCGCGCAGAAGCAGTCCTCCTTGTCGGCGAACTGCTCGTAGAAGGTCCGGCGCGAGACCGAGGCGCGAGCGATCACCTCGGCCACCGAGGCACCGGCGTACCCGAGCTCGGCCGCAGCCTCGACCATGGCCTCGAGCATGCGCCCGCGTTGCGACGCGGCCACCTCGGCGCGGCTCAGCTTGTGCTGCCCGCGCCGGAGGGGCGTGTACCGGGTGGAGCGCACGGACGCCATGGCCCGGAAGATACAGAAAAACATCGCTGTACCCAAAGGCCCCGAGGTGATAGGGTGCAATCGGGCTTCGCCCTCGCCCAGCGCTGGCCCCGCCGGCCTCGAATCCGCCTCGAATCCGCCTCGAACCGGGCTCGAGCCGGGCTCGAGCCGGGCTCGAACCGGCCGCGAACCGGGCTCGAAACGCCGAGGTGCCTCATGTCGTTGCGATTCCGTCCCTGGCTCGTGGTCGCTGCCTTCGGAGTCCTCCTGCTCGCCAGCCCGGCGCGCGCCCAGTGCCCGGTCGAGGGCTGCCGCGAGTACCTCGGCAAGGGGACCAGGGGCTCGTACTTCCGCATCCTCGTTCCGGAGAACTGGGACGGCGACCTCTTCCTGGTGAACCACGGCCTCGAGCTCGACGAGCTCACGATCGCGCCACACAACGCGTGCCGAGCTCAGGTCACGAAGGCATGCACGGTCGACGCGGACTGCGCGGGCATCGGGCCGGGAGTGTGCAACAAGATCTCGATGCTCGGGTTCGAGCAGTTCCTGCCGATGGGCAAGGCGGTCGCCGCGTCGACCTTCAGCCAGATCGGCTGGGCCGCGTTCCAGAGCCGCTTCGACTTGAAGGACGTGATCCGCTTCATGAGGAGCCGGCGAGGCCCGGGGCGCCCGAAGCGCGTGATCGTCACCGGGCCGTCGGGCGGTGGCGCGGTCACGGTGGACGCCACGATGCGCCTCGAGCCGGGCAAGTGGATCCACGGCGCACTCCCGTACTGCTCCGCCTCCGCCGGCGGTCTGCCCACGGTGGATACCGCCACCGACATCCGGCTGGTGTACGACTACCTGTGCGACGACGTGCCGGGCGGCCGGCTCGAGAGCCCCCCGGACGTCGGCGACCCGAACCATTCGACCTCCGACCAGCTGCAGTTCGCGCTGACCGTGAACACCTGCCTCGGCGTTCTCTTCCCGAGCAGCGACCCGGTGGAGGCTGCGGCGCAGGGCGAGCGGCTCGCGACGTTCCGCGAGCTGACCCGCTTTCCAACGGGCGGCTTCCCGGTCGTGCACGTGCTCGGCTTCTCGGTCTTCGCGATGGGGGACTTCGTGCACGACCGCGAACGCCTGCACGGCCGCCGTCCCGGCTGGAACACCACGGCGGACTACGCGCGCGTCCTGGGCGGGCCGGAAGCCGCCGCCTTTGCGGCGGCCGTGGAGCGCCTGCGTCGGGGGCCCGGCCGCTCGAAGATGCGGAGGAACACGGAGATCGACTTCACCCGCGGGCCCGGTGGACGGGTGGACTATCCGATCCTCTCGTTCTCGGGCCGGGATGACTACATCGCGCTGCCGGAGTTCCAGAAGCTCTACCACGACGCGGCCCGGATCGGTGGCAAGGACCACGTGATGATCTGGGGCAGCGCGCCAGGCCACTGCAACTTCACGCCCTTCGAGATGCGGGCCGTGGTGGAGGAGTACCTCGAGTGGCTCGACTCCTACGGCACGTGCGACGAGGACGAGCCGACCGGCGAGGAGGTCCTCGCGCGCTGCCTGGGCCTGCCCGGCGCGTCTCCTGCAAAGTGCAACTTCGACACCGGGTTCGAGCCGGGGGCGCTGCGCGACCGCCTTCCCGCGCGCCCGGACTGGCCCGAGGCCGGCCTGCACCCCCAGCGCTGAGGACCTCCCGGTGCGGCGCTCGGGCCGCCTCCGCTCGCTCGTAGGCGCCTGCTACGGAAGCTGCTCGACCCAGTCCCCGCGCTCCAGCCAGCGCGCGCGGATCGCGCTCAGCACGCCGCTCGTCTCGAGCGTGCTCAGGGCGGTGTCGAGATAGCGCGCGAGCAAGGGGTCGCCGGCAGGGGCGGCGAGCGCGATCGGCTCGAGCGTCAGCGTGGTCCGCGTCGACGCGAGCCGCTCCTTCGGGTGCAGGAAGACCGAGAGCGCGACGACCTCGCGATCCGCGACGACCGCGGCGACCTCGTCCGCGAGCAGCAGCTTCACGGCCTCGTCGTAGTCGTCGGTGGTCACGAGCTTCGCCTTCGGCAGCCGTGTGCGGACGAACTGCTCGCTCGTGGAGCCCTTCAGCACCGCGAGCGTGAGCTTCTCCTGGTCGAGCGCGGCGGCGTCCTCGAGCTGCGCGAGGCGCGCCGAGCGTGTCAGGATCGCCTTGCCCGAGAGGTAGTACGGCCCCACGAAGGCGACCCGCTGGCTGCGCTCGGGCGTCGCGGTCACGCCCGAGAGGACGACGTCGACCTGCCCTGCCGCGAGCGCACCGAGCAGCTCGGCGAAGGGCTTGCGCACGATCTGGAGGTCGGCTCCCATCAGGTCGGCCAGGGCGTTGGCGAGGTCCACCTCGAGGCCGACCGTCTCCCCGCCCTTGCTCGCGAAGTTGAGCGGCGGCTGGCTGCCCGACATGCCCACGCGCAGCGTCCCACTCGACGCGATGCGCGCGAGGCCCGGAGAGCCGGTGGCGTCCTCGGCCCCGGCAGGACCGGCGGCCGGGCCCAGCCCGAGGGCGCAGACGGCAAAGGCCAGGATTCCGAACCGGACGGCGACCGATCGAGCCACGCGATCCTCCTCCCGAAGCGCTCCGCACACGAAGGCCGGAGCGGACCGGCACCATAGCAGCTGTCTCCCTGCCGCGATCGCTCTGCTCGCGGGCTGCGCGCGACGGCGAGCAGGCTAGAGTAAGCCGCCCATGGCGAGTCCCGCGCTCCCGATCCGATCGCTCCGCCACGCCCGGCGCCTGCTGCGCACGGCGGCCGCCGTGCTCGCGCTGCTCCCGGCGTGCGCGTGGAACCCCTGGATCCCCGGCGAGCGCAAGTGGAACCCGGACATCGTCGTCGATCCGGGCGCACTCGCCGACCCGCTCGCGCTCGACACGCGCCACGTAGACACTCTGTCGTGCTACACGCCTCTGTGCTCGAAGCGCTTCCGCGTCGTCGTGACGGAGGCCGGCACGCTCGCGCTGAGCCTGATCCCCGAGCTCCGGAGCAGCGACGCGCAGGTGCGGATCGTGCTCGAGGGGATCGAAGGCGTGCTCGGCGGGGCCGGCACCGGCCGCGGCCCGCACACCGACGTGCCCGCCCTGGCCGTGAGCGAGCGCGTCGGCGCCGGCGTCTACTTCGTCCTGATCGAGGCCCTGGGCGGCCCGGTTCCCTACCAGCTCACGGCGCGGCTCACGCCGGGTGCGGGCCCGGCGCCGCCGCCGGCGCGCCGGCCGCGGCCCGCCGAGGAGGCGCCAGCGACGCTCGTCGCCGTGCCGGAGGCCAGCAGGAGCGTCCGCGCCGGCTACGACCCGCGCGCGACGATCCCCGCACGCGGGTCGTTCTCCTTCCCGGCGCCGGCCGCCCCCGGCGACGAGCACCGCCCCGGGGCACCGGTCGAGAGCCCCCTCGACCGCGTGATCCGTCGCTCGATCGCCGACGAGCTCGAGCGCCGCGGCTTCCACCAGGCCTCGGGCGGCGAGACCGCCGAGCTGCTCGTCGGCTTCTCGAGCAAGGACGTCAACCGCGACTTCTACGGCCTCTTCTCGCTCTACGATCGCTACGGCTTCGGGATCGACACGAACGCCTGGGCGCTCGGCAGCCGCGTCGCGACGCGCTCCGTGCTCGTCCTCGACATCGTGGACGCGCAGAGCGAGCGGCTGGCGTGGCATGCGGTGGTCACGACGGGGCTCGGCCCCGGCATCACGCCGGGTGCACACACCGAGGCGGTGTGGCGCCAGGCGGTCACCGAAGCGCTGCTCGGGTTTCCGCCGAACTGAGTCGCGACGGCCGGCTGCGTCCGCGCGGAGAGGACGACGAGCCAGATCGTCTCGGCCACGTGCGCGGTGGCGCTGTCCGGGATGGCGGAGAGTGGCGAGGCGGGCGATCCGGGTCCATCACCGGAAGAGGCCCCGCCTCTCGCTCACGATCGCGATCGGGAAGGGCCGAGCGGGACGCGAGAGCGGCGCGCGGCGAGCAGGAGCGCGAGCGTCGAGCCGCTCGCGAGCCCCCCGAGCGTGTCCGGCTCGGGCGCGAGTTCGACAGCGCCGATGTCGCAGCGTGCGTCGCCGTCGCCGTCGAGATCGAAGGGTCGAGTGACGCCGCGCTGATCGCGCGCGGGGCACGCGCTCGAACGGAACCTGACGTTCCGGAACGCGGCCTGGCCCATGGGCCAAACGACGTAGTGGTGGTGGTACCGATCGTCCCCCTCGAAGGTCGTTCGCGCGAACGCGTCGGGCGGCTGGGTCCGGACGACGTCGGAGCCGTCGCGCTGCGCCGAGAAGGTGGAGTCCTCGACGACGAGCGAACCGCGCGCCTCGATCGCGCTCACGGCGTACACCTCTCCACCCGCTACCACCGTGTGTCGGAGCGTTGCCTCCGCTTCCGCATCGAGGTCGATCGCACCGTTGGCTCCCAGATCCCCGCGGTTGTCGCGCAGCGCCGCGTGGTCGAGCGCCCGCACGCCCTCCGTGTCGAAGCGGATCGCGCCGCCGTCGAAGGCGAAGCCGTTGCGGATGGTGAGGTCGTCGGGACGCTGCGCGATCTCGAGAGCGTGATCGAGATGCCGGACTTCGCGATCGGCTCCGCCGTGGGGGTGGCGGTGCCCGACGCGCCGTTCCGCGACGCGATCGCGTGCGGCGCTGCGAGCAGTCCGGGCTCGGCCCGGAGGACCTCCACCTGGCCGGGTCTCCGATCTCTCGATGGCGCGAACTCGACCGGTACGGAAACATCGGCCTGTGCAGGCCGGGTGATCGCGAGGGACTGGCGCGCGGCGGCGCCGCCGCGCTGGGCGGGCCGCATCCCGGCCAACCCGAGCGGCGGTTTCACGGGCTTCGGCGAGGGGGTGCCGGCGCAAGCGGTCACGCAGGCCTGCGAGCGGACGTGGCAGCTTCGGGGACGGGTCCAGGGACGTCAGATGGAGGGTGCACGCGTGGGGATTGCGATCGACCGGGGTCTGCTCGGACACGGCTCGTCGCTGCGGGGACAGTCATGAGGCGCCTGCTCCTGCTCGCGCTCGCAGGCTTCGTCCTGGTGCCGCCGCAGCCGGCGGCCGCGAACGGTCGCAAGGGCAACCGCGACGAGGCGATCCGGATCTGCGCGCACGAGATGTCCGACCGCTTCGGGGGCGGGCGCGTCACCGTGGAAGAGGTCCATCGCGTGAGCCGGCGCGGTAGCCGGCTCGCGGTCTACGCGCGCATGCGGGTCTCGCGGCCCGGGCGCGACGTCACGCGCGACGTCGACTGCGCGGTCGAGTTCTCGGGCTCCAACCGGGTGGTCGCCTTCTCGGTGGACCGCGACTACACCTCGGGCGGCGGCTGGGGCTGGGGCGACGAAGGTGGCGGCCGCGAGCGCGCGAGCCGGCTCTGCTGGCGCGAGGCGGAGTCGGTCGGCTACCCGGTGCGCCGGATCCTCGGCGTGCAGCCCGCCGAGCGCGGCGGCTGGCTCGTCGCGATGGCGGTCGGCCACAACGACCAGGTGCGCTGCTGGTACCGCAACGGCGTGCGCGGTCTGAGCTACGACCGGCGCTGAGCGTCGCCCGGCGCAGGCTTCCGCGCGACCTCTCGACCCGCGAGCGCTCCGACCGCCGGGCGATCCAGGACCTGCTGGTTCGCCACCGCCGCGCAGACGCCGGCGCTGCCCTCCGCGACCCAGATCCCCGCGCACCTGGCCGCCGAGGTCGTGAAGTGGAGCCGCACCGGCGGCGACCCGGGGCGCCTCGCGCAGCCGGCGCTTGCCGACGAGGGCACAGCCGACACGTTCTCGTGTGGGACGGCGTGCGGGACGCGGTCGACCGGCCCGACGAGGGGAAGGGGCCGGTGCGCGCCCAGATCGAGGCGGGGCGCCTGGCGTCACGGGTCTTCTCGGCGCCGATCCGCCCGCTTTTCGCCCTGCTCGCAGCCTGGCCACGATCCCTCTGATCAGATATGATAATGCGCAATGGTGAAACCGAGCCCGATCCTCCGGCAGGTGCTGGCGTCGGCTGCCCGGCTGCAAGAGGTCGTTCCGGACGCCGTGCTCGTCGGAGGCTCTGCCGCCGCTCTGCACGCCGGACACCGTGACTCGTTCGACCACGACCACGTGCTGGCCGACCTCGTCGATCGCTATCAGGAGATCCTCGAGGCGGTGGAGGCGACCGAGGGCTGGGCGACCTCGGTGCGCGCCTCGAAGCCGCCGTTCACGATCATGGGAAGCCTGGGTGGCGTCGAGGCCGGGCTTCGCCAGATGCGCCGGCAGCGACCGCTCGAGACCTGCGAGATCGAGCTGGGCGACGGGGCCGTGGTCGTCGCACCCACCGCCGCCGAGGCCCTGCGCGTGAAGGCCTATCTCGTGGTGCAACGCAACGTCGTGCGCGACTACCTCGACGTGGTGGCCCTGGCGGATCATCTCGGAGAAGACGCCGCCGTCGAGGTCCTCTCGGACATCGACGCCTACTATGTCGATCGATCCGGCGAAGCGGGGTCCGTGCTCACCTCGCTCGTCGCCGCACTCGCCGATCCGCAGCCGCGCGACACCGACGTGACCCGCGAGCTGCCTCGCTACAAAGGGCTCGACGCGCGGTGGCACGAGTGGGAGGACGTCGTCGCCGCCTGCCGCGGGCTGGCGCTTCGCTTGGCCGGAGCCACGGGATGAGCCTCGAATTCCGCAACGTCGATGCGTCGCCGACCGACGATGTCCGCAGCTGGCCCTACGAGGCGCTCGTTGCCATCGTCGACCGCGGCCTGGTCGCCGATTGGAAGCCGGTGTTCGACGAGATCCGCCGCTCACCCTGGGGCTCGGTCGCCCGCCGTGTGGAGCGCTACCTCTCCTATCGCGAGCACGACGGCATCGGCGTCCTGTTCGCACTGGCGATCGAGCATGCACGGACCCGGGCCGACGAATCCGACCGGGCCGATGTCGCCGCCCAGATCCGCGCCGCGGTCGAACGATCCGGACTCACGAACGCCCAGTTCGCCGAACTCGTCGGCACGAGTGCCTCGCGGCTCAGCACCTATCTGAGTGGCAAGGTCACCCCGTCGGCCGCCCTGCTGCGGCGCATGGAACGCGCGGCCTCGCGAAGCCCACTGTCGGATCGGAGCGGAAGCAAGGCGCGAGGGAAGTGACCAGCCTGACCACCTCGAAAAGGCCACCAACACCCTGTCGCGACACCGGATGTCGCTCGAGGAAGTCGCCACGACGTGGCGGGTCGAGGCGCACGGCGCGGTCGGTCGCGAGCAGCGGGTTGCCGCGGATCCGCTCGATGGTCTCGACGGCGGCCGTGCGACGCCGCGCGACACGATGCCTCGTCGGGACGCGCGGCGCCGCTGCAGCGCAATCGCCGCGAGCGTCGCGGCGGCGCCGAGCGCCGGCGACACTGGCTCCGGCGCGTTGATCCAGTCGATCCCTTCCTCGCCCTCGAAGGTCACGTCGGTGAGCGGGGTCCCGTCCGTCGCGGGCGGCTGGGTGTGCACCGAGATCGCGGCTACGGGCCGCTCGCAAGGCGCGCGACCGAGCCATGGCCGTCGCCATGGGGAGGGGGCGCAACGCTGCGAGCGGCCCGTAGCCGCGATCGAATGCAGGCGAACTTCCGAGACAGGGCACTAGGACGTGATCGTCGGCGCCTTCCGGCGGGACGGATCCCTTGCTCGGTATTTCGAGACCGAGAGGCGTTGTGACCGTCTTCACCATCGGTCAGTTTCGCGCAGCGACCTCATTGCGCGCTGCTCGGCTCTTGAGCGTGCGAAATCGCGTCGGTTACGACTGCTTCGATCTCGGCCGCCGCGATCCGGTGACCTGCCGCCGTCCAATGCATGTCGAACGAGTAATAGAGACTTTCGGGCCCTTTGTACTCACGGAACGCGGGGAACATGTCGACGAGTCGCAAACCCTGCGCGCGTGCGAACGCTGCGATACGGTACCGGCTTGCGTCGGAGACGGTGGAGCCGGGGCGCACGAATCGCACTCGGCCTTGTTCCCAGGCCGAGTCGTTGACCTGATGTCCCCACGGATAGATGCTGAGAACGAGCTCGATTCCGCGCTCGTCCGCGTAACGCTTCATCGCAAGAACGCTGTCGAAAAGGTCGTTCCATTGCTGGTCGCGGTTCGTCGTGTCGCTGGCCAGCGTGTGGCGAAGTAGCTCATAGTTCGGGTTGACCACCGTGTTTTGCACGGTGAAAGCTCGTTCCTCTTTCTCGCGCAGCGAGAACATGACCAGGCGCGTCACCAGCAGATGGTTGTTGACGGCGCGTTTCAGTGCCGATCCCCAGTTCGCGGGGCCCTTCTTTTTCTCGGGCGCCCTTACGGCAACGATTTCGCCGGCTTCGTTGCGCGTCGCCAGCGCTCGGTAGGCCTGCTCCTGAATGAGATCGCTCATGTCGATGTTGAGCACGACGAGGTCGGGTTCGAGCACGGGCGCGAGCTCCACGAGCTGGAGGTGCTCGAGGATCGGGGCGTAGCTGTCGACGCCGCCGTTCAGAACCTCGACGACGCGCGAGTGAGTGCCGTTCGACGCCTTCTTGTTCAGCGATTGCTGAATCAGCACGGAAAACGTCTCGTCCTCGGCGACGCCGTAGCCCATCGTGAACGAGTCGCCCAGCATGAGGATGCGATACGTGCCGGCAGGCTTCGGCGTAGCTATCGGCGCGCCGCGCAGGCCGAGGTCGTTGACCTTCTGGGTGTACACGAAGTCGTAGGTCTCGACTGTCGAGGTCTTGCCGGGCTCCAGCCGATGATGGAAGTGGTCGTCGCGCACGATGGCGGGGGAGAGCGCGCCGATGACGATTATCCCGCCGATGACGTCCACCAGAATGTAAGCCACGGCGGATGAAACGAGCACGAGCCAGGCGTTGACAGTGGCCGCTGCGAGCCGCGTGCGCAGAGCGAACGCCGACAACGCGCTGAACCCGACGAAAATGGCGAGCACGAGCAGCGTGAACTTCCCGACCGTGGTCAAAGGCCGTGGGTTCAGCAGATAGCGGTCCAAGAGGGAGAGCGCCAGCAGTGTAGAGCTGACGACCAACGCTGCCTTGGTCAAAGATTTCACGGGCCCTCTCCATCGAACCCACGCTGTTGCTGCTGGACCGATCGATCGCATCGGGCCGAGCTTCTCAAGCTCGTGCACACCGAGAACAGCGGCGATCCTGTCCGCCGCGCACCCACCCTCGCTTCGCCGCCGACCGGTGACGCTGTTCGTCGCAGTTTGCTTGCATCGACGACTCCATGGCGAAGCACACAGCGGGCAGAGTCGGAGTTCTGCCCGTGCGAAGTATAGACCCGTGCCGGTTACGCGGGGCTGGTCGGAGCGATGGCTCACCGAAGCGCGCGGCGAGATCGGCGAGCACACGTGGCGGACCTATCGGACGGAGGCGAGAGCCCTCCAGCGGCGCATCGGCGAACGGCGGCTGGATCGAATCACCGTCTCCGATCTGATCGAGCTGCGCCGCGACTTGAAGCGCCTGGGTCGCTCGGAGCGGACGGTCCGCAACCGCCTCGCCTGCCTGCGGCTGCTGATCCGCGATGCGCGCCTGGCAGGACTCGTCGAGTCGAGCCCCTTCGACGTGCCGCTGCCGCGGCGGCGGACGAAGCACGACCGCCAGCAGGTGCAGAGCAAGCGGATCACCTTCCGGCCCCTCGTTGCCGCGGAGCTGGAGCGATTGCTCGAGGTCCTGCGCAGCCCACGAGACGCCACGGAGCGGATGTGGTTCCCGCTGACGGAGCTGCTCGTGCTGACGGGCCTGCGCTGGGGCGAGGGTGCGGGCCTCCGCTGGCCGGACGTGTCGGAGCGCGGCGGCCTGGTCCACGTGCAGCGCACCGTGGCGCGCGGCGGCCGGGTCGAGCCGACGAAGACGGGGGCGAGCTGGACGATCCCCCTGCGCGGGCCACTCGCCGATCTCCTCCGCCGCCAGCGCGCGCTCTCCTACTTCGGCCTCACCGAGAGCTGGGTCTTCCCGAACCGCGGCGGCGGGGCGCTCGACTACCACAACTGGCGCCACCGCGGCTGGCAGCGAGTCCTCGACCGCGCCGGCGTGAGCCCGCGCGAGGGCGACGCCCAGAAGGCGCTCCGCCGCAGCCACATCACGAGCGCCCTCGTCTGCAGCCGCAACCCGAAGCTCGTCGCCGCCGAGCTGGGCCACGCCACGAGCCAGATGGTCGTCAGCAACTACGACTCGTTGCTGGATCCGCGCACCTGGCCCGAGCCCGAGGAGATCGACCGCCTGCGCTCGATCTACGGCTGGCAGGCAATGGAACCGCTCGGCGTCGTGGCACCCCATGGAGACTCACCGGGTGTCACCGAGGAAGTGCCGAACGATGCGACTTCGGAAGTGAGCGGACCGGCTCGCGGCCGGAGGCGGTGCGGTGCAACGGCGCGGGAGGGCGAGGCGCGGGCGGAGGAGCCCGAGACGGGGAACGTGTGCGCGAGACTCAACTGCAGGGTTGACCGCCATCATGGAAGGGCGAACAAGCGGTGGATCGAGCGCCGATAGCTACCCGTTATGGAAAAGCCCTCCGGGGAGTGGGCTCCAAGCCGGCAGGGTGCCACCCATCCTGGCGCCTCCTGCGCGGTGACGTGTCCCCCGGTGAGCAGGATCTCGGCGGCGAGCGTGTAGGGGATCTGGCGGCGCAGCCGCACGCTGCTGCCGCCGAGCGGGAAGAGCCCGCGTCGCGCCTCGGTGACGCCGAAGACCGCGCCCTCGCCGGCGACGCGGATGTCCGTGCCCTGCAGGATCTCGGTGCCGCCCGCCACCGCGAAGCCCTCGACCGCGGCGAGGATCGGCTTCATCGGGCGGTTGTGGCGAAGCAACGAAGCAACGCCTGCCAGTGCAGGTCCGGCACCTCCGCCATCAGCTTCTGGAACTCGTCGTCGCGCTCGCCGCCGCCCATCGCCTTCAGGTCGGCGCCGGCGCAGAAGACGTCGCCGCGGCCGGTCAGGATCGCGACGCGCAGCTCGGGGTCGGCGTCGAGCGTGCGCCACGCGCGGTACATGCCGGCCAGCATTCCGGAGGAGAGCGCGTTGCGCGCCTCGGGGCGGTTCAACGTGACGACGAGGACGTGGCCCTCGCGCTCGACGAGACAGTGCTCGGGGTTCATCGCGCTCCTGCTCCCATCCCGTCCGGGCGGGGCGCTATCGAAGCCTCCGGGCGCCGCTCCTGTCCCGTCCGGTCGCGACGCTGGTCGATTCCGGCCAGCCAGAAATCCGGACGATCCGTGCGCGCTCGGTGATAGGATGTCCCGCATTCCACGGCCCGAGGAGGTGGAGCTCATGCCCGCTCTCCGCGCTTGGCTCCGCGGCGCCTGCGCCGCGGCCGTTCTCGGGGCTCCGCCATTTTTGGCGGCATGCCCCTGCTTCGCGCTCGCGCCGCCCGCCGTTCGCTGGGAGATCTTGCCGGGGCCCGACGCCGACGGCGTGCCGCCCGAGAGCCAGGAGGCCGCAGCGGGACCGATCAGCGGGAGCTCGTCGAACGCGCAGTCGACGCTCTCGGCAGCGGGAAGCGCGGTCGTGGACTTCGGCAGCGTCGAGCTCCACGCGGCGAGCGCCTACGCGTCGGGCGGAGATCTCATCTACGCGACGTGGTGCACCTCCGCCTCGGGCGCGTGCACCGCCTTGCGCGGCGAGTGGGCCGACACGCTCACCTTGCACTCGCCCGACGCGACCGACGGAACGACCGGCAGCTTCACCGTGGAGCTGGACGTCGCCGGCTCACTCGCGGCGTTCCTGCCGGAAGGCTGGAGCAGCTACGCCGGCACAACGGTGCGATCGACTTGGGGCGCGACCGTGTGGGTCGACGGAGCGTTGCGCGACACGCTCGTGATCAACTGCTACGGCGCGCTCGGCCTCGCCTGCACGCCCTCGGGTGTGCGCAACTACTACCCGCCCGCTGGCGGCTACGAGGTGATCCCGCAGCCGAGCGGTTTCGGCAGCTTCGAGCTCGGGCCCTACGACTTCACCTGGGGCCAGCCCTTCGCGATCGACGTGCTGATCACGGCGAACACGGCCGTGAATCGGCAATCGAATACCACGGGTGATCCGAGTGCGGGCACCGATCTCACGAGCGCGACGCTCGCGGTGCTCGCGCTCTACGACGCCAGCGCCGGCGGCGGGAATCCCGTGCTCGTGGACACCGCCAACGCCACCGCCGCGAGCGGGTCGGGCTGGTTCGGCGTGCCCGTACCGGAAGCGACAGTGGGTGCGCAGATGGTGGCCAGTGTCCTGGCCCTGGCCGCGATCCGGCGCTGCCGGCGGCGCGACCCGGAGCGGGGCCGCGCAGGCGCCACCGCCGCGGAAGCCGCGTGACACCGAGAAGCGAGGAGAGCCGATGAGCGGAGCGGACGCGACACCGGTAGTGGTCGGCGTCGGGCAGATCCTGCAGCGCGTCGAGGACCCGCGGCAAGGCGCCGAGCCGCTCGCGATGATGGTCGCCGCGCTGGAGCAGGCGGGCATGGACTCGGGCGCGCCGAAGCTCCTGGCGCGCGCCGAGGCGATCTACGTGCCGCGCGGCGCGTGGCGCTACGGCGATCCCGGCCGCGTCGTCGCGCGCCGGCTACGGGTAGATGCCATGATGGCTGCCGTGTCAGCCATTGACTGCGGCGGGGTCCCCTCCGTCGCGAGCCGACATACGGTTCCTGTTCGGGAAACGAGGGACGGCCTCGGGCCTGTCGGCCCGGGTCCAAAGTCACCGGTCGAGCCGGCTTGGATGCTCGACCCGAACGGAGGGGACCGTGCAGTATCTTGGCATCGACGTGCACAGTCAGGCAAGCGTCTGGTGCTTGCTGGACGAGGACGGGGAGATTCGAGCTCGGGGGAAGGTCTAGACGAGTGTTCCAGCGCTCGGGGAGCTGGTGGCGGAGCTCTCGAGAGAGGGCGGGCTGCGGGTGGCGCAGGAGGTCGGGACCATGGCCTACCGGGTGCACGATGCGGTGGCGGGGGCTGGTGTAGAGATCCTCTCGTTCAACGCGCAGCAGCTGCGGAGGATCGCCTCCTCGCGCAAGAAGACCGACCGACGGGACGCCTTCTGGATCGCCCGCGCCTTGCAAACCGGGATGCATCCGCACCCGGTCTATCTCCCGACCGGCGAGATCCGGGGGCTGCGGGCCCTGCTCACACGGCGCCGGATGATCCAGACGGATCGCAATCGCTGGCAGTACCGGGCCCGGTGCGCCCTGCGCGCCTCGGGCTACAAGGTCCGCACCGGCGGGTACTACCTGCGGACGGCTCTCGACCAGATCCTGGCCTCACCGCAGGGGATCGATGGGCACCTCGGCGATCTCCTGGAGCTGTGTCAGCGCCAATAGGCCGCGCTCTCGCTCGAGCTGCGGCAGGCCGAGGCGGAGCTTCGGGAGCGAGCGAAGACGGTCGAAGCGATCAAGCGGCTGCAGACGATTCCCGGCGTGGGCGCGCTCACAGCGACGACGATCTACGCCTGGGTGGGCGACGTGCGGCGCTTCCCGGATGCGAAGGCCCTGGCCGCGTACGCGGGTCTCGTGCCCTCGGTTCGGCCGAGTGGCGACGCGCAGCGCCTGGGATCGATCACGAAGATCGGCTCGAAAGCGCTGCGGTCGACGCTGGTACAGGCTGCGCACGTGCTCATGAACCGCTGCCGAGGAGCGGACGCGATGCCGTTGCAGGCGATCGGGGCGCGCGGGCACACCTCGCGGGGGCGACGGAAGATCGCGACGGTCGCGTTGGCTCGGCATCTGCTGCGCATCGCCTACTCCGTTCTGCGCGATGGGACCGTCTACGATCCGAAACGACTGCGCGTCGATGTCGACGACACACGGCATGTCGCCTGAACCACCGCACGCCATCCAAGGCCGCCGCCGAGGGAGTCAGCGGGGACCAGGCCGCGTTCGCCCTTGGCTCCTTCCGACGAAGCCGTCGGATAGAAATCCGTCGGATAGATTGGCCGGTCCCTTCTCCCGTAAGGCAACGTGTGCCGAGCCCGCACGCGAGCGCGCTCGAGCACGAATGGAAGGATGGAAGCTCCTGGCTCGCGGCCGGAGGCGGTGCGGTGCAACGGCGCGGGAGGGCGAGGCGCGGGCGGAAGAGCCCGAGACGGGGAACGTGTGCGCGAGACTCAACTGCAGGGTTGACCGCCATCATGGAAGGGCGAACAAGCGGTGGATCGAGAGCCGATAGCGGCCGTTATGGAACCACCCTCCGGGGAGTGGCCTCCGAGACGGCAGCATGCCAGCCGAGATCGATCTGGCTCGCGCGGCGGCGGTGCGCGACGGGCCGGCGATCCGTGCGCTGCGCGAGCGCTTGGCCTCGGACGAGACTCGACGATGACGCGCCGCGCACGCGAGGGGATTGCGCAGGGAGCGCGCATCCTCGCCGGCGCGTCGTGTCGTGGGCAGGGTGCGTGCCGCGCGCCATACTCCGCCCCGCTCCCGCGCCGCTGCGCCGGGATGCCCGGAGGAATCGCTTCATGAACGAGGCCGGGTCGTCGCGCGCTCTACGGGTGCTCGGTTCGCTGCTGCTCGGGTCGATGCTCTGGCTTTCGGCGCCGGCCCTCGCCATCACCGTCACGGCCACGCAGAACACGACGGCTCTGGTGAACGCGCTGCTCGGCTCGGGCAGCACCGGCATCATCGTCACCGGCGTCACGCTCTCGGGATTCACCCAGGAGAGCTTCGAGACGCCCGGAACCTTCGAGACGTCGTCGGGGACGTATACGAACCCGAGCGGCACCTATGGCATCGGCGCCGGCGTCGTGCTCAGCACCGGCGCCGTGGAGCGCTACGGGGACGGAGCCAACACCGCCGACGACACCTCGGGCGTGTACTTCGACCTGGTCAACTACGGGTTCGCCGAGGCGACGCCCGCGCAGGAGGCGCTGCTCGACCCGATCACCACCGTCGGGGCCGAAACCTTCGAACACTTCGACGTGACCGAGCTGCTCGTCACCTTCGACATGCAGCCGGGCCAAGGCTACGTGCGCTTCAACGTGGTGTTCGGCTCCGAGGAGTACCCGGAGTTCACGGAGGTCGGCTACTTCGACGGCTTCGGGATGTTCCTGAACGGCACGAACGTGGCCTTCGTCGCGAGCCAGCCCGTCAACATCACGCACCCCGACATGGCGGCGATCGCCGGCACCGAGCTCAACGGGGTACTCGCCCCGGGCGGCAACCCGCTGCTCGTCTTCGGCGGGCCCGTGAACCCGACGGGCAACACACTGCGCTTCATCATCGGCGATCGCGACGACTCGGCCTGGGACTCGACCGTCTACATCTCCGGCCTGACCGCGCCGGAGCCGGGCTCGAGCGCGGCGCTCGCCGCCGCGCTCGGCGCGCTCGGCGTTCTCTTCCGCGCCAGGCGTCGCCGCTAGCGCGCGCTGCGAGCGCGCCGCGTGAGCGACAGCGCGGCGAGCGCCGCGAGGCCCGACGCCAGCGCCGCCGGCTCAGGCGTGCCGCACACCTCGAGCGCGACCTCGAAGACGATCTCGGTGCCGAACGGGTCGATCGGCGCGAGCGCGAGCCTTCGCACCGCGAGCGTGATGCGGTCGATCGCACCGCCCTGCAGGTCGATACCGGCGCCGCACTCGTAGTCGTTCCAGAACAGGCCGCAGTCGTTGGTGCCGACGCCGATCCCGCCGCCCGACGCGCCGGTGAGCTCGATCACGAACTCGTCGGGCTCGCCGTTGGTGAGGAGTGCGGCCACCGCCTCGAAGGCGGGATCGCTCTCGGCGGTCGCCTCGAAGAGCACCGGCGTCTCGGTCGGGCCGGTGCCGGCGTCGTCGAGCAGGCGCGCGGCGTCGTCGCCGAGCACGAGGTCCACGTCGCCGTAGTCGAAGTAGGCGTGGCCCGTGTCGGTTCCCTGCACCGTCTCCGCGAACGAGGCCAACAGGTCGGCGCGCGTGTGCTCAGGAAGCGAGGCGCGCGCGCTCGCTCGCGAGGAAGCGGTCGAGCTGGTCGACGAGCGCGCTGAAGAAGGGCGCCGACTTCTGCTCGGCGAGCCGCTTGCGCAGCCGCGGCACCCAGCGCCCCGGATGGCGCTCGACGAAGTCGCGCGCGGCGCGCCGCCACGGTCCGGCGTCGGCGCCCGCCTCGTGCGCTTCGGCCTCGCGGAAGGCGAGGAAGTGCAGGAACTCGAGCTGCGTCGCCAGATGGTCGGGCAGCTCGCGCGGCGCTTCGGCGAGCGTCAGGCCGAAGTGATTGTAGAAGCGCACGCACTCTTCCATCGTCTGCATGCGCATGCCGCCGTAGAGGCCGCCGTGGAGCGGGCAGGGCGGACCGCTCGTGCCGACGTCGAAGAGCCGCGCGTACTCGACCGCGAGTGCCTCGTCGCCGTTGCCGCCGTCGGCGAGCGCGGCCCAGTCGCCCTCGCCGAGGGGCGGGTCGATCGCGGCGAGCGTGTCGCGCAGCGCCTCGGCGAGCGCGCGCGAACGCACGTCCTCGAGGTGCTCGGCGTCGGGATAGTCGAGGGCGCGCACGAAGAGCAGGTACGCGCGGCTGCGCGTCGCGGCGGCGAGCGCGGCGTCGGCACCGCTCACAGCGGCGCCACCTCGACGCGCGTGTCGCGATCGGTGTGGCTCGGCTGCAGGCAGATCGTTATCGGCCGCAGGTGGTACTGCCCGCCCGCCAGCTCCACCGGGTTGAGCGGCGTCGGGATCAGGTCCTGGAAGCCCTTGTGGCCCTTGAAGTGGAAGTTGTCCCACGCGTGGTAGATGATGAACTGCCCCGGCCGCACGCCCGGCGCCACCTTCACCATGATCTCGAAGGCGTCGAGGTCGTTCCAAACGCGCACGCGCCCGCCGTCGCGGATGCCGCGCGCCGCGGCGTCGTCGACGCTCATGTACGCCACCGGCTCGCCGCGCTGCTGCTGCAGCATCAGCTTGTCGTCGCGCCACGCCGAGTGGATGCTCCAGCGCGTGTGGCCGCCCGTGAGCTGGAGCGGGTAGCGGCCGCCCGCCGTCGGCGGATCCTTGTGCACCGGGAGCTGCTCGCCCATCTCGATGCGTAGGGCGAACAGTGCGACCAGGCCCTGCTGGTCGAAGGGGATTGGAGGATGCGATGACTCCATGAAACTTCGTTTGTCGTCCCGCGGGTGCGAAGCCCGCCCGGCCAAGGGTGAGCCCGCCCGAGCCGGTAGCGAGCCTGGCGACGGTCGCGGCAACACGACCGGCGAAGCGTAGGCACGCGAGCGTGTGGGCCGTGGGGTTTGCGGCCTCGAAATCTATGTCATCCCGGATGCCCAGGGTTCTGTTTGACCTGAAGGCGACGACGACCTCTCCGTCTTGATGGGCGAGGAGGGGATCGTATCCGGCGGGGTGTACGACCACGGCACGCAGGAAGAGGACGGCCCAGGAACCTGGGAGGCCCTCGCGTCGCCTCGATCGCAACCGGTGATGCGGAGAGCCGGAGATCCGTCTCCGACGTGTCGCGCGTTTGCAGGCGCACGCGCGGCCGGCCAAGAACAAGCGCCCGCATCGAGGTAGGCCGTGCGCAAGGGGAACCGAAGCCACGACCGAAGGGGGCGAGGGAGTCGGAGGGCTGCATAGGAGCGTCGACGTCGGGGAACGGGGTGGTGCCCGGACCCGGCCGAGCAAAGGCGGCCCGTGTGGAGATGAGCTTCAGGAGGGAACCATGTCCAACGCCTCGACGTTGGGAGACGTGTCACCGGAACTGCTGAAGGTAGTGGAACGAGCGCAACGAGAGCCCGAAGGACGGTTCCACTCGCTGGCGCATCTCCTCGATGTGTCGGCCCTGGAACGAGCCTATCACCGCATGCGCAAGGATGCGGCGGTGGGTGTGGATGGGATCACGAAGGAGGAGTACGGGCAGGCGCTGGAGGCGAACCTCCAGGACCTGCACGCGCGACTCGTGGCGAAGCGGTATCGCCATCAGCCGATCCGACGGGTCCGCATCCCGAAGGAACAGGGCAAGACGCGGCCGATTGGGATCTCGGCGTTCGAGGACAAGCTGGTCCAGGACGCCGTGCGCGAGGTGCTGGAGGCGATCTACGAGCAGGACTTCTTGGACTGCTCATACGGCTTCCGGCCCGGACGCAGTGCCCATGACGCCATCCGAGCCCTGAACCAGATCGTGCACTGGGGCGAGGTGAGCTGGATTCTCGAGGCCGACATCGTGTCCTTCTTCGACAGTTTGGATCGCACCAAGCTGAAGGAGATGCTCGAGATTCGGGTTGCCGATGGGTCGCTGTTGCGGCTCATCGGCAAGTGTTTGCACGTGGGCGTGCTCGACGGCGCGGAGCTCTCCGCGCCGGAGACCGGCACCGCCCAAGGGTCGGTGCTCTCGCCGCTGCTCGGCAACGTCTACTTGCACTCCGTGCTGGACCTCTGGTTCGAGACCGAAGTGAAGCCGCGGCTGCGGGGCAGGGCCACCCTGATCCGTTACGCCGACGACTTCGTCATCGGCTTCGAGCACGAGGAGGACGCGCGGCGTGTCCTGGCGGTGTTGGGCAAGCGGCTTGCGCGCTTCGGACTGACCCTGCACCCGGACAAGACCCGGCTGCTGCCCTTCCGGCGCCCGCCGGCGGGGCAGAAGAGCGGGAAAGGTCTGGCCACCTTCGACTTCCTCGGGTTCACGCTCTACTGGGCGCGCTCTCGACGGGGTCGTTGGTGGATCACGTGCAAGACTCGGCGTGCGAGCCTGAGACGGGCGATCCAGTCCATCACCGACTGGTGCCATCTCCATCGGCACCTTCCGGTAAGGGTTCAGCACGCAGCGCTCACGCGACGATTGCGGGGCCACTTCAACTACTTCGGCGTCAGCGGCAACTTCCGCAGTCTGCTGCTGCTCGTCGAAGCGGCGAAGCGGGCCTGGTACAAGTGGCTGTGTCGTCGCAGCCAGCGCACACGTCTCACCTGGGAGCGGTTCGCTGCTCTTCTCGAACAGCTTCCGTTCCCGCGTCCCCGGATCACGGTCCGCATCTGGGGCCGGTAGCCACGAGCCGCCTCCACGGAGGAGCCGGATGGTGGAAATCTCCTTGTCCGGATCTGGAGAGGGCCCGGGGTGGGCAACTGCCCCGGGCTACTCGACAGCGGTGGATCGTTCTCGGGGCGATGGCGGCAGTTATGGAAACACCCTCCGGGGAGTGGCCTCCGAGACGGCAGCATGCCACCCATCCTGCTGGAAGGGCTTCCGATCGCGGTCGACGTGCTGGTCGTGCCCAAGGCCGACCTGCTCGCGGATCCGCCCTTGATCGCGCAGGCGACCTTCTTCGAGCGGGCTCTCCTCGCCCGGACCGGCTTCGCCCCGCAGCCGCTGACGCGGCTCGAGCCCGAGGCCTTGGGGCGCCCGGGCTGGATGATCTCGACCGCGCTCGCCTTCCTCGGGCTGGTCCAGACCACCCGCATCGGCGGCTCCGCCACCGCGCCGACGCTCGCGTCGGGCCCGTATCTTCCGGTCGCACAGCGGCCGGAGCCGGCCAACGCGCTCCAGCCGAGCGGAAGCCAGCTCGACACCGGAGACGGTCACCTCGCCTCTCCGGTCCAGATCGGCGGCTCGATCTGGGTCGCGCACGGCGTGCAGGGTTTCTGGGGCCACGCGGCGATCCGCTGGCTCGAGCTCGAGCCGGCGACGCTCGCGGTGCGTCAGGGGGGGGCTTCCTCGATAGCGAGACCCTCGACCTTCTCTATCCGTCGATCGCCGCCAACGCGCACGGCCAGGTGCTGGTGGGCTTCAGCGCTTCGGGGCCGTCGCTGCCCGCCTCCTCGTTCGCGGCGTTCGGCGAGACGCGCGCAGCTGTGACGGAATTCGGTGAGCCGTTCGCCGTGATGGCGGGGACGGGCATCATCGGATTCGGAGGGATCTCGCGCTTCGGCGACTACAGCGCCACCGTGCTCGACCCGAGCGATTCGCAGCGGTTCTGGTCCTTCCAGGAGATCGCCGACGGAGAAGGCGGCGGGGCGGTCGCCATCGCGGCCTTCCGCGCGCCGGAGCCGCTGGGCTGGGCAACCGGCCTCGCCGCGGGCGCGACCCTCGCGCCGCTGGCGCGGCGTCGCTTGCGCCGGCTGCGGGCTGCGAGGGCCGCGAGTGCGGCGAAGCCGGCGAGCGTCGCGCCCGGCTCGGGGACCACGAGCGCGATGTCCACGACGGAGCCGATCGCGCTGCCGGAGAGCACGTTCTCCTGCTCGCTTCCGTCGAGATTCATGCGCATGATCTTGCCCAGGTACGGCGAGGGTCCCGAGATGTCCTGGCCCCAGTAGACCTTGCCGTCCTCGAGGTCGAGCGCGATGCCGCCGGGATTGTCGTTCGCGCCCACCTCGTAGAGCGACTCGAAGCCGCTGCCGTTCAGGTTGGAGCGCGCGACGATGTCGTTCACGAAGTCCGTCCAGTAGAGCTTGCCGCCGGCCGCGTCCACGGCCAGATCGGAGGCTTCGCGCCCGGTGACGAGCGTCTCGACGACGCTTCCGTCCAGGTTGGCCCGGCGGATCACGCGCGTGCTTCCGGCGCCGTCGTTCGACGTCCAGTACACCTTTCCGTGATCGAGATCGAGGTCGAGCCCGCCCGCGAAGCTGGTCGTGATGAGCGGGGCCGGGTTCGAGCCGTCGAGATCGGCGCGGTAGATCGATCCGCTCAGCTCGCCCCAGTAGATCGTTTCCCCGAGCGGATCGACGCGGATCGCCTGGGGGGTGACGAGCAGGATGTCGGCAAGCGTCACGATCGCAACAGCCGCGCTGCCGTCGAGGTTCGCGCGGTAGATGGCGTCGACATCGCGGTCCGTCCAGTAAAGCTTCGAGTGGACCGCATCGACCGCCACACCGCGCAGGCCGCCTCCCGGACTCGCCAGGATCGGCGCGGCGCCGCCGCTCGTCGTCGAGCGGCGCAGGTTGCCGTCGTCGAAGGTCGGGTTGTAGAGCTCGGAGAAGTAGAGCGTGCCCGCCGCACGCGCGCTCGCGCCGCCGACGCACAGCGCGAGCCCAATCCAGCCGGCGAGTGCCGCCCCATGCCACGATCGCGACAAGGCTCCTCCCCTCCACGCAAAGCCATTGCGCTGCAGCCCTGCGTAGCACGGCCGGACGCAGCCAGGTAGGGGGGACACCGAGCTGCGAACCGGCCACGCGCGGCGGAAGGGCCGCAGGCGCCGTCTGCTCGCTCCACCCGACGCGAACGGCCGACACGCCTCGCCGGCCGAGAATGCCCCCCATTCCCCGCGAGAGCAGGCATAATGGGGCCCCATCGCGGAGGGTCTCATGGATACCCCGCTGCGAACGGATCGACTCACGACCGTGTTCATCGTTCTCGTGTCGATCGCCGCGGCGGACCGCGCCCTCGCGGGTGCCGGCTTCGTCGACGCGGACGACGGCGAGATCCACCTGAACTTCCACTTCCGCTTCCCTCCGCAGCCGGAGGACATCGCCCGCGTGCAGGAGCAGGCGGGCCGCGCGAGCCGCATCCTCTGCGACGCCACCGACGGGCAGATGCGCATTGCGACGATGCGGCTCACGGCGGGCGGGACGGCGGAGCCGGCGGGCGACATCTGGTATCAGCCGCCGGGTACCACCCCGCGCTCGTCGGCGCACGGGCGCCTCAGCGAGAACGACGGCCACGTCTACCTCTCGCACGAGGACGTCCGCTCGGACGTCTTCGCGCACGAGCTCGGGCACCTCGTCATGGACCTCGGCGACCAGTACGACGAGCAGCGGCGCATGGGCGGCGCTTGCGGACAGGGCCGCTCCTTCGAGCTCGACGCGATGGACGAGAACAACCACACCATCATGCAGCAGGCGGGTTGGCAGCAGTGCGTGACCGGCGGCGGTGTCGGGACCGGGCGCCCTTGCTTCGACGCGGCCGACTGCAATCTCGGTGAGAGCTGTCCGACCGGCGCGCTGATGAGCGAGATCTCGACGGCGCTGAACCACGACCTGCTGCGCGGCGACGAGGTGCTGGCGGAGAACACCTGCCCGGCACCGCGCGCCGGCGACACCGTCTCGGTGGGCGGCTGGCTCGGCGAGGATCTGCCCGGCGGCCTCTTCGATCCGACCAGCTTCGCGACCGCCGACGCCACCGCCACGCGGCGGTTCGTCACGGACTGGATCGACGCCCTGGGCGACGTGACCGGCTACGACGAGGGCTCCGCGCATGCGCTGTACGTGTACGCCGAGCACGTCGCGCTGAACGCCTGGCAGCTCCACTTCGCGATGGACGGCAAGCACTTCGACGAGGGAACGGCGGATCTTCCGGTCTGGCTCGAGTCGTGCACCGTCGTGATGGAGGATCCGCCGAGCTTCGACGTGATCGAGCCGAACGGCGGCCTGTTCCATCACCGGCGGGTGGCCAGCGTGAACGGCACCGCCGGCACTTCGGCGGACTCGTGCGCGATCCCGATCGCAGATCTCGCGAACGGGGCTCCCGACGCCACGCTTGGGGTCCGTTTCGACGACTTCTCCGAGCGCCAAGCGCAAAGCGGGGGAACGCTGAAGCGGACCTCGTTCAGCGAGGGCACGCGGGTTCTGGCTGGTGACTTCCAGCAGCTCGGGCTCTGCACCGAGACCGAGAACTGCGAAATGCTCTGGAACACCGCTACGCAGCGCTGGGAGGCCGCCGCCACCACGCGCAGCGACCTGCGCAACGACCGCCCGATCCAGTCGGACTGGGCCAAGCTGCTCGACTACGCGGATCGGGCCTACGGCCTCGAGCTCGAGCAGCCGGCCGGGCTGCCGGTCTCGTTGGAGCCGATCCCGTGCGCGATCCCGATCGAGTTCGACGTCGAAGTCGAGGGCGCGGACCAGGTGGTCGTCGTGGTCGATCGTTCGGGCAGCATGCGCACCGACCGCGAGTACGTGAACGACACGCGAACGCGTCTCGACTGGGCCAAGGCGGGCGTGCGCGGCTTCGCGAATCTCGTTGCGGGCACCGGCATGGAGGTCGCGCTCCTGTCCTTCGACGGCGACGTCGTCGAAGAGCTGAGCCTGGCGCCCGCGGTGCCGACCGGAAGCGGGCTGCCGGACACGAACGAGGTGGCGGAGATCGCGGACGCGGTCGATGCGCTCGAGCACGACGGCACCACCGCGATCGGCGACGCGCTCGCTGCGGCGGGCGACCTGCTCGCCGCCGAGGCCGGCGGCCGCACGCAGGCCGTGCTCCTCCTCTCCGACGGCGAGAACATGCGAGGCGCCGATCCGCTCGCGGTCGCCAACGAGCTGCGCGACGCCGGCGTCGTGGTCTACACCATGCCGGTCGGCGACGCGGCCAGCGGCGAGCAGCTCTCCCAGATCGCCGAGCAGACGGGCGGCGAGATGTACGACGCGCCGACCGCGCTCGAGCTGCCCACGATCTACGCGGACCTCTACGCGCGCCTGCGCGGCGAGACGCCCCTCGCCACGCGCACGCCGCTCTCGCTCGACCCCGGCGGTCCCACCACGCCGGGCCCGCCGGTGAACGTGCCGATCCGCGTCGAGCCCGGCACCACGCGGCTCGACATCCTGCTCTCGAACCGCAACGACCTGGGCAACACCTGGGCGCCGGGATTCCGGCTGCTCGCGCCGGGGGGCGCGCCGGTGCTGACCCACACGCACCCCTCCGTCGTACACGACGCCTTCTACCGGCTCGCGCGCGTCGCGGCCCCGCAGCCGGGCGAGTGGACGCTCGTCCTCTTCTCGACCAATCCGATTCCGCAGCAGCTCTACTACTGGATCCATCTGGAGAATCCGCTGCCCGACTGCTGGGCGAGCGCGTCGCCGGCGGACACCCGGCTCGGGGGAACCTCCCCGGCCATCCAAGCGACGGCTTCCTTCCAGGACGCGCTCGGCCGCGGCACCACCTACACCGCGGAGATCAATGGTCCGAACGACATCGCGCTCCACGGCGTTCCGCTCGCGCTCGACGAATCGCTGGTCGGCGCGCGCGCCGTGCTCACGGGCTTGCAGCACCGCGGCCGCTACGACGCGGTGGTGCGCTGCGAGGCCACCTCGTCGGCGCGCCTGGCGCCGGGCGAGCAGGCCGACACCGAGAGCGTGCTGGCGCAGCCGCGACCGCCTCCTTTCACGCGCGAGGCGCGCGCGAGCTTCTTCCTCGACACGCCGGGATTCCCGCCGTATCCCGACGGCAGCGACTGCGACCACGACGGCCTTCCGAACTCGAGCGAGGGCATGACCACCGACCGCGACGGCGACGGGCTTCCGAACGCCTGCGACAGCGACGCCGACAACGACGAGCTGCCCGACGCCGACGAGCCTCCCGGCGACATCGACGCGGACGGCACCCCGAACTTTCTCGACAGCGACGCCGATGGCGACGGTGTGCGCGACGACGTGGACGACTGCATCGGAACGCTCGAGCAGTGTCCTGAGCCGGACGCGGCGGCTCCGCTTGCGGCGCTGGCGCTGGCGCTCCTGGCGCGGCGTCGCTTGCGGCGCTCGGGCGAGCGGAGCCGTCGCGACGGGACACCGTAGAGCGCGGAGTCATTTCTTCGGGGCCCGCGCCGCTCCGGGTAGCGCGCCCTGCACGTAGCCGGCCTCTTCGCTGCGCCTGGCGATGCGCCAGCCGTCGTCGGTCCAGACCAGCTCGTCGACGTAGGTGGCGCCGACGGTGAAGTCCTGGAGCGAGCCGTCGGGCTTCGCGAAGAACATCGGGTTGTGCACGAGCGTGAGGGCGCGCGCGGTCGCCGTCGAGCTCGACCTGCGAGTTGGTGACGTAGTGCACCGTGACCGGGAAGGCGGCGAGACGGACCTCTCGATCCGGCCCATCTGGCACCAGAAGGCCGAGCGCGTGCAGGCCCACATCCTCGTCTGCTTCCTGGCCTACGTGCTGTGGAAGACGCTCGAGCAGTGGCAACAGCGGGCGGGCCTGGGCAACAGCCCGCGCACGATCTTGGAGGAGCTCGGCCGGATCCAGAGCACCGACGTCGTGCTCCCGCTGGCCGACGGCTCGCGCCGCGAGCTGCGGCTGCGCTGCGTCGTGCGCCCCGACAAGGCCCAGGCGATGCTGCTCGACCGGCTCGGTCTGCGCCTGCCCGAGCGGCTCCGCGTCCCCTCGAACGTCGACGAAATGTGGTGCCGACCGAAGACCCTAAGTGCCCGAAAAGCCTCGATCACGACCCTCCAACTGCGGAAGTTGGGCTAGTGCATCTGGGACGTGGACGGGCGGCCGCGCGCCGGGCGGCGAGGCCGGTGGTGGCGTTCCTCACGGAGGCTCGGCGGCCTCCCGGCGCCGGGTGAAGAACTCCTCGACCGCCGCGGCCAGCTCGTCCGGGATCTCCGCGGCCAGCGAGTGGCGCGCGCCCGGAAAGATGCGCAGCTCGCAGCGCGGAAGCAGCGCGCACAGCCGCGCCACGCCCTCGCCCATGTTGGCCCCGTCGTCCTGGTCGCCCCAGCCGAGCCACACCGGCTGGTGGATGGCGGGAGCGATGTCGAACAGGCTGCTCTCCACCTGGTCGGCGGCCATCTCGAAGTACATGCGCACGAAACCCGGTCCCATCACCTCGCGGTAGTAGGCGAAGGTCTCGGCCAGCGCGGCGTCGCGGCCCGGCCAGTCGCGCCGGTACCAGAAGCGCGACTGCACCCACACGATCGGCCAGAAGAGGGCGTAGCCACGCACGGCGCGCATCAGCCGGCCGACCCGCGGCTGCGCCTCCCAGGCGCTGCCGGGCGCCCACGGCGCGAGGCGCGGGAAGCGCTCGGGGAAGCGATGGCCGAGCCGCAGCACCAGGTTCCCGCCCTGGCTGCCGCCCGCCAGGAGCGCCTCGCCGATCCCGAGCTGGTCGAGCAGCGCGACGCTCGCGTCCTCGTACAGGCGCAGCGAGTACTCACGGTCGGGCTTCTCGGCCCAGCCGCTACCCGGGTAGTCCATCACCACCACGCGGTGTCGCCGCGCCAGCGCCGGCACCAGCGCGTCGTACTCCTCGATGCGCGAGGTGTGGCCGGGGACGAGAAGCAGCGCGGGCGCGGCGGCGGGACCGCCGGCAGACTCCGTCGGGCCGACGTCGATGTAGCGCGTGCGCAGGCCGAGCACGCGGGCGTCGCGCTGCTCGAAGGGCGTGGCGCGTACCGTCTCGGGTCGCGTGCGCCCGGCATCGGGCGGCGGGGAGCAGGCGAGCGTGGCCGCCAGCAGGGCAGGGACGCCGCGAAGCCGTGTTCCGAGCGCACGCACGCCGCGGAGCCTAGGCGATCCCGAGCGGGCGTTCCGTCAGTGCCCGGCGGATCCCCGGCGTGCCGATCCGGGGAGTGGGCTCCAAGAGGAGGAGATCGCGGCCGTGCCGGCGCGGGCCGCGTCGGCCGCGTCCTCGCCGGCCGAGTCCGCGGTGCTCGCGTACACCGACGAGCGGGTGCTCCAGCTCGGCCGCGTGCAGGACAGCACCTTCGTCGCGCTGTGCGAGCACCTCGGCGAGGAGGAGGTCCTCGAACTCACCTACGTCGTGGGCCTCGACTGGATGCACGCGGTGATGACGCGTGCGCTGCGGCTCGGGTTCGACGACGTGCCCGAGCGCGTGAGGGAGGTACCCGGGCCGCCGGCGGGACGCCGGCGCACCGGCGATTTCATGGGCGGGGTGGGACGCTCGGGCTGCGCAACCCCACGCCGGGCACGAAGCGCCCGGTGCGGCTCGCCCAGCGCGCATACGCCTCGCCGTGCACGCGCGCGAGGTGCGGCTCCTCGACGAGCCGCACCTGGATCTCGATCGCGGCCAGCAGGGCGAGCAGGGCGCCGAGGCTCGCCGCGTTCGGGACGAGCAGGGCGAGCCCGGTCGAGGCGAGGATCATGAAGCTGAAGATGGGGTTTCGCACCAGCCAGAACGGGCCGCCCGTGCGGAGCAGCGTGCGCTCGCTCGGGTCGACGCCGACGCGCCACGACGCGCCCATCTCGAGCTGCGCGTAGAGGGTGCCCGCGATGCCGGCGAGCGCGAGCAGCGTGCCGGCGAGCGGCCGGCGCAGCGGCTCGAGGGCGGGAAGGGCGCCGAGCAGCTCGAGCACGGGTCCGGCGAGCCCGAGCCCGAGCGAGAGCACGAACAGCAGCGAGCCCGCGCGTTCCGCGCCGGAGGCCGTGAGCCCGCCGAAGCGGAAGCCTGCGTCGCCCGTGCGCCGCCACTGGAGCCAGCCGCGCAGCCCGAAGGCGAGGGCGAGGAAGACGAGGTAGAGGGCGAGAGCGAGCCGGGCCATCGGGGATCCTCGTCTCGGGCGCTGGATGAATCGGGAAGGAATCTCCCTGGATCTCGGGCCGCGCCGAGGCTAGCCGAGCCCGACGGGCGCCGGGCGCGCCGGGAGCTGGTCCACCGCGAAACCGGCGCCCGGCGCGCAGCCGCCTCGGGCTCATCCCGCGCCGGCCGGGGCGAGCCCGGCGCGCAGCCGCTTCTTGTCGATCTTTCCGTACGCGGTGAGGGGCAGGCTCGCCACGAGCTCGATCCGCTTCGGCACCTTGTAGCGCGCGAGCCGCGCGCGGCAGTGGGCGAGGATCGCCTCGCGCTCGGGCTCCGGGCCGTCGCGGACCACGAGCGCCGTCACCGCCTCGCCCCAGTCGGGGTGCGGTAGCCCGATCACCGCGACCTGCCGCACTCCGGGAAGCTCGGCGATCGCGCGCTCGACCTCGGCGGTGTACACGTTCATGCCGCCGCTGATCACCATGTCCTTGACGCGGTCGACCAGGAACAGGTGCCCCGACGCGCTGAGGTAGCCGAGGTCGCCCGTGCGCAGCCAGCGGCCCGGGTGGAAGGCGGCGGCACTCTGCTCGGGGTCGCCGTGGTAGCCGCGCAGGGTGTAGCTCGACTGGAGGCACACCTCGCCGACGGTGCCGACCTCGACGGGCGTGCCCGCCGGGTCGCGGACGCTCACTCGCACCGCCGGCACGGCCTGCCCGCAGGAGCCCCGCAGCTCGGGGCGCAGGTGGTCCGCCTTCGAGAGGGTGGTCGCGAAGTTCGGGCACTCGCTCTGGCCGTAGAGCTGGAGGAAGACCGGGCCGAGGCGGGCGAGCCCCTCGGCGAGCCGCGCCGGGGCGATGGGAGCGGCACCGTAGACGACGGTGCGCAGCGAGCCCAGGCCGCCGCCCGCGAGCGCCGGGTGGTCGAGCAGCCGGTAGATCATCGTCGGGACGAGGAACGTCCAGGTGATGGCCTCGCCCGCGATGCTGCGGATCACGGCGCCCGCGTCGAACTGCGCGTGGAGGGTCACCCGCGCCCCCTGCATCAGTGCGGCCTCGACGTGGAAGCCCGCCGAGTGCGGCAGCGGCGAGACGACGAGCAGGTGCTCGTCGGGGGCGATCTCGCCGTAGAGCGCGTGGGCCAGCAGGCCGACGCCGAGGGCGCCGAAGGAGTGGACCACCCCCTTCGGCCGGCCCGTCGTGCCGCCGGTGTAGAGGATCAGGCCCGGGGCGCCGGGGTCGGCCTCGGCCGGGGCGAAGCGGCCCGCACCCGCGAGCGAGGCGAAGTCCGGCTCGACCGGGTCCCCCGCCACGTCGTTCGCGAAGACGCAGCGGCCCCGCGCGGCGGCGGGCACGATCCCGGCGAGGGAGCGGTGGGCGATCAGCGCCCGCGCCCCCGAGTGGGCGAAGGCGTGCTCGACGTCGGGCAGCGAGAGCAGGTCGTGGAGGGGCACCCGCACCGCGGCGAGCTTCGCGAGGGCGAGGTGGGAGATCACGTACTCGGCGCCGTTGTGGAGCAGCAGCGCGACGCGGTCGCCCGCGCCGACGCCGAGGCCGCGCAGGCCGCCGGCGACGCGGTCGGACTCGCGGTCGAGGTCGGCGTAGCTCCAGCGCACGTCTCCGTGGACGAGGGCGGTGCGGCTCCCATGGCGCGCGAGGGCCTGGCGCAGCAGCGAGGCCGAGGTCGGCGCGCTCACGCGAGCCGCGCCCCGGCCGGGCGCGCCGCGGCCGCCGTCTGGTAGCGTCGCCCGGGCGGAGGGAACCCGGCGTGGCGGGCGCGAGCAGACCGAAGGCGCGAGGGCAGCGCACGCCCCCGCGCCGAGACCGCGAGGCGCTGCTCGACGCCCTCGAGGCGCACTTCCTCGGGGCGGGCCTGCGAGCCACGACCGTCGAGACCCTCGCTTCGGCCCTGCGCTGCTCGCGGCGAACGCTCTACGAGATCGCCCCGAGCAAGGAGCGGATCTTCCTCCTCGTCGTGCGCCGCTGGCTCGAGCGGGTGCGCCAGCTCGGCTGGCAGGGGGCGCTCACCCACGAGGCACCCCAGGAGCGAATCGCCGCCTTCCTCGAGCCCGGCGTCAGCGAGTCGCGCAAGGCCAGCTCGGCGTTCGTCGCCGACGTCCAGGCCTTCGCGCCCGCGCGCGCCCTGCTCGAGGCGCACCAGCGCGAGCGCGTGCGCTTCCTGCGCGAGCTGGTCGAGGAGGGGATCGCCCGGGGCAGCTTCCGGCCGCTCCATTCGCACCTCGTGGCCGAGATGCTGCTCGTCACCATCACCCGCATCAACGACCCGGCCTTCCTGGCCGAGGCGCGGCTGCGCTTCAGCGAGGCCTTCGCCGAGCTCTACGAGCTCCTGCTCCACGGATTGTTCCTCCCGGAGCGCCGCCCGGGGCGTTCCGACCGGGGAAAACGCTGAGGCTTCTCCGGTACCTGCACTCTGCTCCCGGACCCGGCAGAGGCGTCCGCGAGCCGGTCGGGAAGCGTCCCCTTCGGGCTTCTGCCGAATCGGAGAGAGCTGCATCGCCCGGCTTGACGTGGTACCAAAACTCTCGTTATAGTACCACCATGGCGCCGCGTGAGAGCGGCCCGGGAGTCGACCGATGAAGCTCGTCACGTTCCACCGCGACGGCAGCGAGCGCCTCGGAGCGCTCCGCGGGGGCGACAGCGTGGTCGACGTCGCCGCGAGCGTGCGCCAGAGGGGCGGCT
The DNA here is from genome assembly GCA_035063765.1 of Deltaproteobacteria bacterium. Classification (NCBI taxonomy): domain Bacteria; kingdom Pseudomonadati; phylum Myxococcota; class Myxococcia; species Deltaproteobacteria bacterium. The sequence continues at coordinate 40,045 of JAPSFT010000022.1, read as the reverse complement.
CGCCCGAGCCCGCCTTCGCCTCGATGCAGGCGCTGATCGAGGCCGGCCCGGCGGCGCTCTCCGCGCTGCGGCGGCTGCTCGCAGAACCGGCGCGGCTCGAGCTGCTCCCCCTCGCCGGCACGCGGCTGCTCGCGCCCCTCCCCCGCCCCGAGCAGATCCGCGACTGCCTCTGCTTCGAGGAGCACCTGACCGCGCTGATGGAGCGGGCGAAGGCGGCGACGGGATCCGTGCCTCCGGCCCAGGCCGCGATGCACGCCACCTTCCGCGAGCGGCCGATCTACTACAAGGCGAACCGCTTCGCCGTGGTCGGACCGGACGCAGACGTCACCTGGCCCTCGTACTCGAAGCTGATGGACTACGAGCTCGAGCTCGCGGCGGTGATCGGAACGCGCGGCAGGGACATCCGAGCCGATCGGGCGCGCGAGCACGTGTTCGGCTTCTCGATCTTCAACGACCTCTCCGCTCGCGACCAGCAGATGCTCGAGATGCCCGGAATGCTCGGTCCGACCAAGTCGAAGGATTTCGACGGCGCGAACGTCCTCGGCCCCTGCATCGTGACGGCCGACGAGTTCGACGAGACCCGAGCGGCCATGCGCGTCCGCGTGAACGGCGAGCTGCGCTCCGAGGGCTCGAGCGCGAGCATGTCGCTCTCGTTCGCCGAGCTGATTGCCTACGTCTCGCGCGACGAGACGCTCCATCCGGGCGAGATCCTCTGCTCGGGCACCGTCGGCGGGGGTTGCGGGCTCGAGCGCGGCGAGTTCCTGGAGCACGGCGACGTCGTCGAGTTCGAGGTCGATGGCATCGGCGTGCTGCGCACCCGCGTCCTGCTACCCGGGCGGGGCGCGCCGGAGGAGCAGCGATGAAGCGCTACGTGATGGCCAACCGCCCCGACGGGCTCTCGGACGTCGTCGACGAGACCGATCTGTCCGCGAAGCTCGCCGCGCCGGGCCTGCAGAGCCAGGAGCTCTGGCGCAACGACGAGACCCCCGCCGACCTGTCCGACCCGGCCGACCCTGTCGCCGACCAGGCGATGTATCACGAGCCCCCGGACGGCGGCGCGATCTTCCGCGTGCTCAAGTTCCCGCCCGCAAGGGAGATGCCGGAGGTCACGCCCGAGATGATGGTCGCGTACCACCAGGCGATCCACAGCGTGCACGTGCCGAGCCTCGAGTACCTGCGCTCGGCGAAGAGCCCGACCATGCACAAGACCGACACGCTGAACTACTTCGTGCTCGCGTCGGGCGAGCTGTGGGCGCTCTCCGAGGGCCGCGACGTGCTGCTACGGCCCGGCGACGTCGTCGTCCAGAAGGGCTGCATGCACGGTTGGGCCAACCGCTCGGACGAGCCGGCGGTCCTCGTCGCCGTGCTGATCGACTCGCACCCGGCCTGAGGCGCGGGCCGCTCCAGGGCCGCCCGGGGCGGGGGCGCCGCCTCGTCGCGGTGCGCAGGGCCCGGGGCGCCGAAGTCGGGTCCGCCGGTTCGGAGCCGTCGGAGTCGCCGGGGACATCGCGCTGGCCGTCGCCGTCGTCGTCGAGGCCGAGCAGGTCGGCGTCGAAGGCCACGTCCTCGTCGTCGCCCGCGTACGCGTTGCGCAGCTGGCCGAGGCAGCCGGAGCAGCCGAAGCCGCTCGCGAGGGGGCCGATCGGGCCGCTCGTGTACGTCCGCACGGGCGTGGTGCCGAACCCCGTTATGGCAAAGCACTCCGAGGGTGTCGCAGGGCAGGACGAGCGCGTCCATCGCCGACCGAGCGGCAGCCGCGGCAGAGAACGCGCTCGCGCGCACAGGTGCCGAGCGCGGTGATGTCCGACGTCGCGCCGGTCACCTGCGCTGGTCGAAGTCTTCGCCCCGAGCGACTACAGACTGCCAGGGGGGCGTTCGTCGGGCGTCTTGCGGCGGGACAAGCGCGGGCCAAGGTCTCACGAGCGAGGCCGCTCCGGGCCCGCATGCTCGCCCCTGCGAGGCCGAGCTGCCGACGGCGAATCCGGGGCTACGCGCGCCGCCCGTGGCGGATCAGCAGGAGAACGAGGGCAGCCGCTGGAAGCAGGACGGCCGGCCCGGGCTCGGGCAACGCGACGAGCGCCGCTTCGCAGTCGAGGCGCGGCCACCGTCGTCCGGTGACGCCGTCGGTAACGACCGTGGGTGAGGTGGTGAGTGCGGCTCGGAGCTGGTCGGCCGTCGCGTCGGGCTTCGCTTCCCGGAGAACGGCCGCACACGCCGCGACGAGGGGCGCCGAGGCCGAGGTACCGCCGAACGTCGTCACGCCTCCTCCGAGCGCGCTCGTGTCGATCGAGTGGCCGGGCGCGAGCAACGCGATGGCGGCGTCGCGGTTGCTGAAGTCGGTCATCTGGTCCAGCCGCGGACCGTCGTCGTACGTGGCGCCCACGGCGATCACGCCGGAGAGGCAGGCGGGAAGCCCGAGCCCGTCGGGCCGGCCGTCGTTCATGGCCGATACCACGACCAGGATGCCTTGTTCCCTCAGCGCCCGAACCAGGATCGCGCCGACCGCGGTCGTGCCATCGTACTCGTCGCAAGGCGCCTGGAGCGCTTCGGGGCTGCCGAAGCTCAGGTTGATCGCGTCGGTATCGGGGTGCCCGCGGCGTATCCAGTCTCCAGCGGCCAGCACGTCCGAGGCCAGGACGCCCCCCGTGGCTCTCCCGCTGAGCTTGACCGCGACGACGCTCGCGGAGGGGGCGCCGCCCGCGGGCGCGGCAAGCCCATCCGAGCCGACGATTCCCGCGACCGCCGTGCCGTGCCCGTCGTCGTCTTCGGCGCTCCCCGGCCCTGTCTGCCGGGACGTGCCGTCGGGGCAGCACGGCACGGGCTCGGTGGAGCAGAAGCATGCCTGGTCCACCAGATCTCCGGCGAGGTCCGGGTGGTCCGTGTCGACGCCACCGTCGGCGACGGCCACCTTCGATCCCGTGCCGGTCAGGCCGGTGGCATGAAGCGCCGCGAGGCGCACCAGGGGCACGGACTCGGCGAGTGCGGGGTACAGCTCCCGGTCGAGCCCCACCGCGTAGACGGCCGGGTCCTCGAACAGGTGGGCGAGGCCGGCCTCCGAGACGGAGCCCGCGAGCGCGCCGAGGCCCTCGAGCACCTCGGTCACCTCGAACTCGCCCGGGGCGAGGCATCCGAGGATGCGCAGGGACGTCGCGCGAACCGCCGCCCGCTCGGAGGCGGTACGCGCCAGCGCAATCGGCTCGCGGGATCCAGGAACACCGAAGGCGACGACGACGCGCGCTCGGCCCTCTTCCGCGATGCGCTGGCGGACCTCGCTCGTCACGCGCGGGACGGTGCCGGCCGAGGAGGCGACCACCAGCGCGGTCCCGAGTGCGACGGTCACGACAGCCAGCGAGCACGCGTGCCGGAACATCGGCTTCCCTCCGGGACACCCCGCTCCGATGCACGTCTCGCGCCAGGGCCCGATGCCTGTCGCCAGGCGACGGCCGCGCGTCGCAGCGCGCATTCTCTCGTGGGGCCTGCTCATCCGGGCAACTCTACACGCCGAGGCAACGCTCGATCTTGGGATCAACGTGGGAAACGACGCTCGGACGGGAACGACGCGTGTGCTCCGGGGGTGTCAGACCGCCTCGAGCCTCCGGCGGCTGGCGAGCGGTTCGGATTCAGCGACGTGTTGGCGCCCGCGGCGTGGAGGCTCGCGCTCCGGCCGGCGGTGGCGCGGCCCGGGCTCGTGCTCTACCGGTCGCGGCCCCGCGCGCCGTAGGCCTCCTCGCTCGGCCTCGCCGAGCGCGCGGTCCAGGACGGACGCGATGGCGGAGCACCCGTAGGCCGACGCGTGGCTTGTCTCGATGTACCGCGAAGCGTCGAAGCCCGGCACGTAGCGGTCGCGCTCGGGTCCCGAGAGCAGCGCGACCACGTCCACGAGCTGCACGCGCCCCTGGAGCTCGGGGGACGCCACGATCTCCTCGTAGACGCCGACTCCGGCCGTCGAGCCGAGGAGCTCGAACCCCCGGAGAGCGCCACCTTGCCGGAGGGGCACGACACCTCGACCGCCTTGTTGGCGCTCGAGCTCTCGCTCGTCTCGACCACGCGTTCGAGACCGTCCGCGCGGCCACACAAAGCTCTCACCTCCAAGCCCGAGCTGGTCGCGACCGGCACGAGCTCGGTCGCCTCGGCAGACCAGTCGATCGGGTCGCCCGTCCGCGCGTCCACGACGGGAAGGCTCGCAACCGCGGGAACCGGCGCCTCCAGGCCGTTGATCACGCCGCCGCCGCCGCGGGCGCAGCCGCCGCAAGGCCGAGCAAGATCGTCCACGCCCAAACCCGCCCGCGATGTCGCATCAGCTCCTCCGGTAGGGAAGCGGCTGGCCACGAACGCCGCGGCGCAGGACGAAGCGGAAGAGCTCGCCCTCGCGCCAGCGGCGATCGAAGCGGTAGCTGAGGGGCGGTGGTCGATTCCGAGGTGGGTCAGGGCCTTGTAGGAGCCCCGCGCGTCGGTGAACACCGTGGTCTTCTCGGGGCGATCGAGTTCTCGACGAACGAGTTCAGCGCCAGTCGATGCTCTCGCGCACGGCGGTCTCGGAGGTGACCGAACGACTGTGGTGACCGAGGCGGAGTGGCTGGAGTTCCGGGCCCACGCCACCTGGCGCTTGCCTTCGCAGCACCGCGCGCGGGCGCCCAGCTCACGAGCTCGACGCTCCAAGCGGAGTAGGACGCCGGCGTCATGGCGGAGGAGCAGGGCTTCCCGCTCGACAGCAAGGGTTTCCACCCACCGGACGTCTCCGAGGATATCTTCCTCGAGAGCGGCCGCGGCACCGCTGGGCACGGCAGCCTCGGCGGGTTCCGACGTCGTCATGTCGATCGACTTCCAGGTGGCGGTGCCGACCACGTTCTGGATCACGGGCTTCGTCTCGACGACGCGTGCGCTCAGCGCGGCCGAGCTCGTCGCCTGCCAGTACAACGGCGTCGTGCTCGCGGGTGACACGCGAGCGACGCCACTCGACGCCGGCACCTACACGTTCCAGGTCGAGCGCACGCTCGATCCGGCCGAGTCCGGATCCCTCGATTGCTCGGCCGCCTCGTCGGGCGCGATGGCGGACCTGAACACGTTGACCTGGGAGGTGTCGGTGACGGATCTTCCCGAGCCCGACACGCTGCTCGGGTCGCTCGCCGCCGCCGGCACGCTCGCCGGGCTGCGCCACCGTCGATCCTGATCCGTGCGCCAGTTCCTGGAGCCCCCGCGATCCCGCCACGACGAGCCAGAACGCCGCTTCGCGATGGAACCCGCGCCGGATCATGTCGTTGCTGCCGTCGATGGAAATCAGCCGCACGATCGCTGAAACATTCGAGGCGAAACGGGTCGTTGGAGCGTCGACCGGAATCGCCGCATCGTAGAGCCTCGTGAGAGCATCGAGGTGGCGATTCGCCACGCCGGTCGTCCATCACTCGCTTCCCAGCAGCTCCAGCAGGCGATCGTGCAGGTCCAGCCCGTCGTGATCCGCCAGGAGATCGCGCGCGGCTTCGTAGCGCCGCCGCACCGTGGGATTGCGTAAACCCGCCACCAACAGCACGTGCGTCATGATCCCGGTTGGGAAGACCCACCCCTGGGCCTGGATCGCGAGTGACGCGTTCTCCGGAAACCCGGCGGATCCCCGGGTCACGCCCTCCCGCGCGGCGGCGCAGCGGGTTTCCACCGCTTGCCGCGTGGCGAGCCCGTCGCGCACCCTTGCCATCGATGTCTCGAGCCACCTGCTTGGCTACCACCGAGCCGCCTCCATCGCGTCGCGCGCGGTTGCGATGAGGCACCTCCTGAGAGTCGCCAGATCCTCGAATCGGCGACGAATTCGCAGCCGATGGATTCGCAGTGGCACCCCATGGACACCCACCGGGTGTCACGGAGCCACGAACCGAGAACGCGACTTCGGAAGTACTTGGAACTACAGATGTTGCTGGCGCGCCGGGAGGGATTCGAACCCCCGACCCCCAGGTTCGAAGCCTGGTGCTCTATCCAGCTGAGCTACCGGCGCGGTCCAGGTTGGATACCCGAGCGGTGTGGGAAGCGCCAATCGACGGATGGCGGCCGGAAGGGATGGAGTGGCCGGGATCTCTCCTCTCGTTCGGGCGTTGCGCTGCGCCTGACACACCCGACCCGGCGCTTGGCGTTGCGCGATCACGGTGCCCCGGGGTTGCGTGACGAGCGCGAGACGTGCGAACGACCACACCGCCGTTGGCCGCGCCATCGAACAGCGACGCAGGACCAGGCGGCGGGTTGCCGGAGAATCGCCGGATCGCCGGGACTGTCCCCGGCGCGCTAGGGTGCGGTGGGTGGGGCGGGGAGGAGTCGCGCCCGTTTGGGAGGCGTCGTGGCGCAGCACGGGGTGGGCGGGCTGCTTCGACGGCTCGCAGGGCGGGCGCTCGCCGGGGTCGTGCTGCTCTGGGCGGCGGGCGTCGCGGGCCGCGCGCGCGCGGGGGAAGTGGAGCCCTGGGTTCCGCTCGGCCGCGGTGTGGAGCACCAGCGTCTCGAGGGCGTGCTCGAGGGGCACGCCTTCCGCTTCCGTCCGGCCGACGTCGAGCTGCGCGTCGTTCCCGCGGCCGGGGGACGCGCGCGCGTGGCCGGGCTCGCGCCCGCGGGTGACGCGATCGTCACGAACGCCAGCTTCTTCGACGAGGCGGAGCGCACGATGGGGCTCGTGATCGACCGCGGCCGCTCGCTCGGGGGGCGCCGGCTCGCGCGCTGGGCGGCGTTCGTGCTCGAGGGGGGGCGGCCCGCGATCGTGCCGGGCACAGCGCTCGGGGACGGCGCGGGCGCCGAGCTCGTCGTGCAGGGGCTGCCACGTCTCGTCGTCGCGGGCGCCGTTCCGCGGCTCAAGCCGCAGAGCGCCCAGCGCACCGTGATCTGCATCGGCGAGGAACACGTCACCCTGCTCGCCACCACGGCGCGCGTCGACGCGACCGCGCTCGCGCAGCGGCTCGCGGCGCCGCCCGGCGCCGGCGGCTTCGGCTGCCGCGACGCCCTCAACCTCGACGGCGGGGGCTCGACCCAGCTCCACGCGCGCTGGGGCTCGTTCGAGGCGGAGATCGAGGGCGCCTGGGGCGTGCCGAACGCCCTCGTCGTGGCCCCGAAGCCGGATCCGCCCGCGGACTGACCGCCGGCGGGCCGCCTGCTAGCTTCGCCGCATGTGCGACTGCCTGGTCGCGACCGCGCCCGAGACCCGGGAGGGCGCCACGCTGTTCGCGAAGAACAGCGATCGCCACGCGCACGAGTGTCAGCCCTTCCTGCAGGCCCCCGCCGCCTTCCACGCCCCCGGCTCGACGGTGCTGTGCACGCACGTCGAGATCCCGCAGGTGGCCGAGAGCTACGCCGTGATGGGACACTCGCCGTGGTGGAGCTGGGGCTTCGAGCACGGCGTGAACGAGCACGCCGTCGCGATCGGCAACGAGACCGTCTTCTCGCGCGAGGAGCTGGAGGAGCGGCCGGGCCTGATCGGGATGGACCTCGTGCGGCTCGGGCTCGAGCGCGGGCGCTCGGCGCGCGAAGCGCTCGAGGTGATGGCGACCCTGCTCGAGACCCACGGCCAGGGCGGCCCGGCCTTCGGACCCGGCGAGGCCGGCTACCACAACGGCTTCCTGATCGCGGACCCGGACGAGGCCTGGGTCCTGCAGACCTCGAACCGCCGCTGGGCGGCCCGGCGCGTGCGCCGCGACGCGGTGTCGAACCACCTGTCGCTCGGCGCCGACTGGGAGATCGGCTCGCGCGACCTCGAGTCCTTCGCACGCGCGGCGGGCTGGTGGACGCGGCCCGGCCGGATCGACGTGGCCGCCGCGTATCGCAACGCCGGCGTGCCCGGGCGCATCTCCGAAGGCCGCCTGCGCCGCTCGCGCGAGCTGCTCGATGCGCATGCGGGGCGCCTCGACGTCGCCGCCCTCCAGTCGTTCCTGCGCGACCACGGAGCCGGCGGAGCGACCCGCCTCGCGGGCGGATCGCCCGACGACGAGTCGTACTTCACCTTGTGCATGCACAGCGAGCCGATCGGGACGACCACCGCCAGCCTGGTCGCGCCGCTCGTCGCGGACCGGCGCGCGCCGTGGCCCGTGTGGATCTCGTTCGCGACGCCCTGCACGGGCGCCTTCCTGCCCGTCTACATCGACGCCGTGCTGCCCCCGGAGCTCGCGCGCGGCGGCCCCGAGCCCGACGCCGACTCGGCCTGGTGGGCGTTCAAGGTGCTGCAGGACGCCGCCGCCGCCGACTTCGCGCTGCACACGCCGCAGGTGCGCGAGGCCTGGAAGGGACTCGAAGCGCGCGTGGCAGCCGAGCGCCCGCGCGTCGAGGCGAGCGCGGCGCGCGCCCGCCGCGGGGGGGATGCAGCCGAGGCGAGCGACCTGCTCGGCGAGTTCGTGGCGCGCACCTGGCGCGCTGCGATCTCGCAGGCGCGCGAGCTGGCGAGCCAGCTCGGCTGAACGCGGTCGCCGGCGCGCCCGGCCCGCGCCCCGGCGCGAGCAGAGCAACCAGCGTCCCGGCTCCGGCTCGTCCCCGGTCTCGGGTCAGGCGGCGTCGATGCGGGCGGGGACGGAGACGGGCGGGCGGCGGACCGAGCGCGCGCCGGGGAAGTAGTCGGCACGCAGCTCCCACGAGACGCCGAGCGCGGTCAGGATCCTGCGCTTCGTCGCCTGGCGGCAGGAGCGGCCCTGCTCCACCGCGTGGATCGTGCGAGGCGAGACGCCAGCCCGGTTCGCAAGCTCGTTCTGGGTCCATCCCAACGCCTGTCGGGCGGCGCGGATGCGGTTCATGTCGGCGTCTCCGTGCCCCCCGGCGAAACGCCGGAATGGTAGCTCCGGCCGCAGGGGTCCACGAGGCGCGAAAAGGGCCCAGCCCGGGCACCCGGTCAGCGCCAGCCGAGGGGGAGCATCGCCGCGTCGGGCGCGGCCTGGGCGACCACGACTCCCTGGACCCGCGCCGCCGCGAAGGTCCAGGAGGAGACCGTGATCGTCAGGACCGTGGCCAGGGCGAAGGCGACCACCCCGACCGCGGAGAGCCCGAGGCGCTCCCGGGCCCGGGCCACCGGATCCGTGAACCATCCGGCCAGGCCCCACAGCCGGACCTGTGCGCTGCGGTCGGGTGCCGCGGGCAGCAGCGAGGGGGGGAGCAGGCGGACCAGGGCCTCGACGCCCTCGTGCTCGCGCAGGCGCCGCTGGCAGGCGGGGCAGGCGCGGGCGTGGGCCCGCACGGCGCGGCGCGTCGCGAGCGAGAGGCCCCCGTCGAGCAGGCCGGTGAGCAGGCGGGCGGCACGGCGATGGGTCACGTCGGGTCCTCCCCCGGGTCGAGGTCGCGCAGCAGGGGGCCGAGCCGGGCGCGCAGCTCCTCCCGGCCCCGCCTGAGCCAGGTGCCGACCGTCGGGAGCGGCACCCCTTCGCGCTCGGCGATCTCGGTGTTCGAGAGGCCCCAGACGATGCGCAGCACGAGGACGCGCCGGTGCTGGGGCTTCACGTGGAGCAGCGCCGAGGCCACCGCCGAGAGGATCTCGCCCTCGAGGACACGGGTCTCGGGATCGGGGCCCGCCTGTGCCGCCACGACGTCACCGAAGGCGGCCCGCACGCGGAGCTCGGTCTCCGCCAGCTCGCGCCGGCGGCGCTTGCGCAGGACGCTGAGGGCACCGTTCACGGCCGCGCGATAGAGGTAGGTCCACACGCTCGCATGCCCGCGGAAGCCGGCCCGCGGCAGCGCCTCGAAGACGCGCTGCACGACGTCCTCGGCCTCGTCGTGGTCGTGGAGCAGCCGGAACGCCACCGCCTCGAGAGGCCGGCGGTAGCGGCCGTGCAGGTCGGTGAGCGCCTGGCCGGCGAGCGGCGCGCGCACCGGTCCGCCCGCGTCCCGCGGCGACGGCCTGCCCGTCACCGCGAGCGGACCTGCCGGCTCCGCCGGCCCCGGCTTGCCCGCCACCGCGAGCGGCCCCTCCGGCCCCGCGGATCTCGTGGAAGCGCCGTCCACCCCGAGCGTCCCTTCGCGATCGTCCCTTCGCCCCCGCCCCGCACCCGGTTCGACGCGCGAGCGGGCCCGCTGGTTTCGGGGTGGCGGCTCGTCGCTCCCCTCACAGGACGGGAGGGCCCGGCGCGGTGCTCCGGACGGGCTCGGCGAGGTGGCCCCAGGCACGCAGCCCGGCCACCCCGGCGAGTGCCGCGAGCGCGAGCGCGTCGCCCGGATGGACCGTCGCGCCGGGCGCGTAGCTGAGCGCGAAGATCAGCCACAGGATCCAGCAGCCGCTGCGATGCAGGAGCCGCCAGCGCCGCATCCCGAGCCGCTCGACGGCCCGGTCGTTCGAGGTGACGACGAGGGCGGCGAGCACGGCGTAGCCGAGCGAGCCGGCGACCCGGGTCGCGACCGGGATTGCGGCGCCGGTCGGGGGCGACGCCGCCGTGAGCCTCACGATCGCGGCCAGGTGGAAGGTGTGGGAGAGCGCCATCGCGAGCCCGACCCAGCGCCGGTTGCGGAGGAGCCACGCGGTCGCGGGCCGGCGCACGAGGCGGTGGAGGCGGGAGGCGGCGAAGGCCGCCGTGAAGGTCGCGAGCGAGCTGGCGGCGGTGGCACGCAGCAGGGTGCGCATGCCGGCGTCGCCAAGGCCGTGCGTGTAGGTGACCACAGCGGTCAGCAGGATCAGGCCGAGTGCGGCCCAGGCGAGCAGGATCGGCCCCTCGAGCCAGCCCGATCGCCGTGCCGATCGCCGTGCCGATCGCCGTCCCGATCGCCCTTCCGGCGGTCTCCCCGGCCCATGACGCGCCATCACCTCGCAGCATACCGGCACGTCAGGGGCCCGACAGCTCCCCGCGCACGAGCGCCGCGGGCCGCCGCTGGCGGATCGCCCGGCAGGTGGGGCGGCTCAGAGCCCGTGAAGGAACCGGCGACCGAGCAGCGCGCCGTCGCCGGTAGGCCAGACGCAAGGCGCGACGACGAGTCCTATCGAGAGAGGGCGAGGAGGAGCAACGCAGCAGATGGCCTGCCGCCGCAAGCGATGCGACCGAGCCGATTTCTTCACAGGCTCTCAGGACCCCGGTTCGGACGCGGGCGGCGCGGGAGCCGGCGGCGGCGCATAGGCCGCGGCGGCTCCGTGCTCGTAGACGAGGGCCCCGCCGCTCCGGCCTGCCGGCACCGCGACGAGCCCGACGACGATCCCTCCCACCACGGCCGCGACGCGCGCGCGGCTGCCGGTGGGACCGCCCAGCAGGCCCGCGATCGTCAGCGGAAGGCTCCCCGCGAAGACCCAGAGCAGCCGCTCGGCCGACTCCTCGTGCTCGTGGAGCGGCTCCTCGATCGCCTCGCCGAGCGCGCGCTCGACGCGCTCCTCCTGCGCGTGCCCGGTGGCGAGCGCGGCCCAGGCCGTCCCGGCACCCACCGCGTGCAGCAGCACCACGCCGGCCCATGCGCTCCGGTCGAGCGAGCCGGCCACGATCGAGCCGGCGGCGAGCGCGAGCGCGAAGGGCAGGAGCGCCGCGATGGCGACGGGGAAGTGGACGATCGCGGGGTGGAGCGGGTCGGGAATCATGGCGCCCTCCTGGCGGGCGCAACGTAGGCCGGCCCTCAGCGGCCCGCGAGCGGCTCGGCGCGCGCGTCGCCCGCGAGCCCGACCGACCAGCGCGCCACGACCTCCGGGTGGTCGCAGAGCGAGTCCGCGAGCGCGACGAGCGACACCACGAGGCGACTCCCGTCCGGCCCGGTGACGAGGTCGGCGCGCGCGAAGCCGGGGCGCCGGGCCTGGTACACGGAGCCCTCGAGCGGCGCCTTGAGCGGACGGGTGTTGGAGCCCGACCCGGCGACGGCCTGGAGGAAGGGCGGCACGCTGGTGTGCGCGAGCTCGAGATAGTGGCGGTGCCCGGCCAGGTGCAGGTGGACCGGGACGCCGAGCCCGCGGATCGCCTCGCGGGCCGCGCGGCCCTCCTCGTCGGACTCGCGCAGCGTCAGCGGCTGGTGGCTGGCGAGGATCCGCCATGGCCCGCGGCTCGCCCGCACGGCGGCGCGCAGCGGCTCGAAGCTGCGGGCCGCGAGCAGCTCCACCCCGTCGTAGAGGACGATCGAGACCTGGCTTCCGAGATCGATCGTCTGGACGGGGGCCTCCGGCAGCCGGAAGGACGGCAGCCGGCGGCGGATCTCGGTGCGCTGCAGGCGCACGCTCTCGTCGCTCTTGTGGTCGTGGTTGCCGAGCACGGCGAGCACCCGTGCCGGCCGCGAGGGGGTCGCGCACGGCACGCCCGGCGCGGGCAGGAAGCGACAGAAGGGCTCGCCCAGGTTCGCGCGCACGCGCGCGTCGAGCTCGCGGGCGTGCAGGCCGTCGGGATAGAAGTTGTCGCCGAGCAGGACGAGCGCGTCGGCCGGGCGGCGCACGTCCTCGGCCGCCATCGCACGCCCGACGCGCACGACCTGCTGGAAGGAGCGGCCGATCCACCACGGTGGCGCGCCGGTGTCGCCCACGGCGAGCAGCGACCACGTGACCTCGCCGGCCAGCGGCGGCCACTCGGGCGCGACCGCGCGCTCGCGCTGCTCGCGCGCGAAGACGAGCGCGGCGAGGGCCGCGGTCAGCAGCGCAGCGGCGGCAAGGGTCCGGATCCGGTTCGGGGAGCGGGGCACGGAGCGGGAGGATCGCGATGCCGTGCTCCGCAGCAACCTGCGACGTGCGCGAGTGATCCTGGACCCCGCGGGGCCGCCCGTGTGGTCATTCAGCGTTCAGGCCGTGGCGGGAGAGGCCCGCTAGTCTTCCCCCCCGTGAAGCTCCTGTACGTCGAAGACGATCCCGCCGCCCAGCAGTACATCTGCAAGGGGCTCGGGGAGCACGGCTTCCTGGTCGAGGTCGTGTCGGACGGGAGCGGCGGCCTCGAGCGCGGCACGCACGGCTCCTACGACCTCATCATCCTCGACGTCATGCTGCCCGACATGGAGGGCTACGACGTCCTGCGGCGGCTGCGGCAGACGGGCGTGCAGACGCCGGTCCTGTTCCTCTCCGCACGCAGCGCCGTGGGCGACCGCGTGCGCGGTCTCGAGCTCGGCGCGGACGACTACCTGCCGAAGCCCTTTGCCTTCGCCGAGCTGCTGGCCCGGATCCGCGCGGTCTCGCGCCGCCGGCTCGGCGAGCCCGAGGAGGGGCGGCTGGCCGCCGGCGACCTCAGCGTGGACCTGCACCGGCGCACCGTCGAGCGGGCGGGCCGCCGGATCGACCTCTCGCCGAAGCAGTTCGCGCTGCTCGAGTACCTGCTGCGCCACCAGGGCCACGTGGTGTCGCGCACGATGATCACCGAGAACGTCTGGGGCTGGGGCTTCGAGAGCTTCTCGAACCTGATCGACGTCCACATCAACCGGCTGCGCAAGAAGATCGACCACGGCTTCCAGACCCGGCTCGTGCACACCGTGAAGGGCGCCGGCTACATCCTCGAGACCCGGGACGACGAGGGCGAGGCCGGCGCCGGCGAAGGCGCCGTCGCCTAGCCGGCATGGGCGTCCAGCTGCGCCGTCTCTCGATCGGAGCGCGCTGGACGCTGCGGATCGCTGCGGTGATGCTGGTGACGGCCAGCACCTTCTCGGCCTACGTGTACGAGCGCGCCGAGCGTGGCATCGAGAAGGACGCGAAGACCCTGATCAAGCTCCAGCTCGCGCAGACGCTCGAGTACATGGAGGCGCACCCCGACGACGCGGCGAGCTGGACCGCCTTCGCGCAGCGCCAGGTCGGCGCTGCCGACCCGGACCTGCGGCTCGGCATCTCGATCTTCGGCCCGAAGGGCGAGGTGATCCACGAGGCGGGCAGCGCCTTCGGGGCCGGTGTGGCGCTGCCGCCCGAGCCGCTGCTCGGCGAGCTGCGCGAGGTGGACCTCGGGCGCAACTACCACTTCCTCGCGCTGGCCCGGGCGGGCGAGGAGGGCACCGTCCAGGTGCTCGTCTACTCGCGCCTGTTCGCGCGCTCGGCCGCGCGCGTGCGCGACGCCTTCTTCGGCGCGCTGCCCGTGCTGCTGCTCGTGACCGCGGGCCTCGCCTGGTGGCTCTCGCGCGGCAGCCTGCGCCCGATCGCCGACATGACGCGCACCGCCCGCCGCATCTCGGCGAGCCAGCTCGACGAGACGATCCCGCGCACCGGCTCGGGCGACGAGCTCGACCAGCTCGCGGCGACGCTCAACGACATGCTCGCCCGCGTGCGCGACGGCGTGGAGCGGGTCAAGCGCTTCTCGGTCGACGCCGCCCACCAGCTCCGCACGCCGCTCACGGCGATGCAGAACGAGATCGAGGTGACGCTCGCCAAGGAGCGCACGCAGAACGAGTACCGGGTGGTGCTCGGCGACATGCTGGTGCAGGTGGCCACGCTGTCGGAGACGGTCGACGGCATGCTGCGCCTGGCGCAGTCCGAGGGCGGGCTCGACCCGGCCCACCGCCGGCGCGTCGCGATCGACCCGCTCGTCGAGGAGGTGGTCGAGTTCTTCGTCGCGCTCGCCGAGGAGCGCGGCATCGTGCTGTCGGTGACCGGGGAGTCCAAGGCGGAGGTGATCGGGGACCCGACCTGGCTGCACCAGCTCTTCGCGAACATCCTCCACAACGCGCTCAAGTACACGCCCGAGGGCGGGCGCGTGGAGATCGCCGCGACCGCCACCGGCACCGAGGTGTCCGTCGCCGTGCGCGACGACGGGGCGGGGATGACCGAGGAAGATCGCGCGCGCGTGTTCGCGCGCTTCCAGCGCGGCAGCGCCTCCTCGGCCGGTGACGGGATGGGCCTCGGGCTCGCCCTCGCGCGCGAGATCGCCCGCGCCCACCAGGGTGCGATCGAGGTCGAGAGCGCGCCGGGCAGAGGCTCGACCTTCACGGTGCGCCTCCCGCGCGCCCCCGACGTGACGGCCGTCACCAGGGGGTGACCGGCGCCCGGCCGAAGGCAAGGCGTGTACGCCCGCCGCCATGCGCACGCCCTCGCCCTGCTCCTCGGGCTCCTCGCGCCCGCGGCCGCGCGCGCGCAGGTCGAAGCGGTCTGCGCGAGCGGTGCCGAGCGCGAGGTGCTCGCGCTCGTGAACGCGGAGCGGGCGGCGCTCGGCCGCCCGCCCCTCGCCCTCGACGTGCGGCTCACGGCGGCGGCGCGCCGCCACGCCGAGGACATGCGCGACGGCTGCTTCCTCTCCCACACCGGCAGCGACGGCTCCTCCCCGTTCGAGCGGATGGCCGAGGCCGCCTATCCGGATGGGATCGGCGAGGTCGCCGCCGCGGGAAGCTTCCCGTACCCGCCCGGCCAGGTCGTGGACTCGTGGATGGAGTCGAGTGGCCACCGCGCGATCCTGGTCGACCTCCAGGCGCGGCACCTGGGCATGGGCCGTGCCGATCGCCCGGCCGGCTGCCTGCTCGAGTTCCAGGGCCAGGGCTTCTGGGCGGGGGGCTTCTGGGCCGGCACGACGGGAGACGGCCCCGACTCGGAATTCCTCGACGAGGCCTGCTGCCCGGTCCCCGGCGGCGCGCCGGTCTGCGTGCCGGAGCCGGCGGCGGCCGCCCGCGCCGCGGTGGCCGCGCTGCTGCTCGCGGCGCTGCGCGCGCGGCGGATTCCGTTCCGGGGCACGCGCGCCTAGACTCGCCCCATGACCACCCGCGCCCCCGACGTCTTCGCCGAAGCCCGCCTCGGCCCGCTCCGCCTGCGCAACCGCGTCGTCAAGGCCGCCACCTTCGAGGGCATGACGCGCGACGGGCTCGTCTCCGACGCGCTCGTCGAGTACGTGGCCCGCCCGGCACGCGGCGGTGTCGGGATGACCACGCTCGCCTACTGCGCCGTCTCGAGCGAGGGCCGCACCTACCGCCACCAGATCTGGATGCGCCCCGAGGCGCTGCCCGGCCTGCGCCGTCTCACGGACGCCGTCCACGCCGAAGGGGCGGCCGCCTGCGCGCAGCTCGGCCACGCCGGCTGGTTCGCGAACCCGCGCGCGAGCGGTGCGCCGGCGGTCGCGCCCTCGCGCGTCTTCAGCCCCTACGGCATGGGCTTTCCGCGCGCGGCCGACGCAGCCGACCTCGCGCGCCTGCGCG
The DNA here is from genome assembly GCA_035063765.1 of Deltaproteobacteria bacterium. NCBI lineage: Bacteria > Pseudomonadati > Myxococcota > Myxococcia > Deltaproteobacteria bacterium. Next base: position 24,070 of record JAPSFT010000022.1, on the reverse strand, counting down.
AGGCCTACGCCGGCGCCGCGCGGCTCGGCGTGGAGGCCGGCTTCGACTGCCTCGAGATCCACATGGGCCACGGGTATCTGCTCTCGCAGTTCCTGGCGCCCTACACGAACCGGCGCCGGGACGCCTACGGCGGCAGCATCGAGAACCGCGCCCGCTTCCTGCGCGAGGTGGCCCGCGCCGTGCGCGAGGCGGTCGGCGACCGCGCCGCCGTCACCGCCAAGCTCAACATGGAGGACGGCTTCGCGCGCGGCCTCTCGCCCGAGGACGGCGTCGAGGTCGCCCGCCTGCTCGACGCCGACGGCGCGCTCGACGCCCTCCAGCTCACCGGCGGCTTCACCGGCCGCACGCCCATGTTCCTGATGCGCGGCGAGGTGCCGATCGCCGACATGATCGCCGCCGAACGCAGCGCCGTGCGGCGCCTCGGGATGCGGCTCTTCGCGCCCTCGATCGTGAAGCCCTACCCCTTCGAGGAGGCCTTCTTCCTGCCGGCCGCGCGCCGCGTGCGCGCGGCGGTGCGGATGCCGCTCATGCTGCTCGGGGGCGTCACGCGCCTCGCGACGATGCAGGGCGCCATGGCGGAGGGCTTCGAGTTCGTGGCGATGGCGCGCGCGCTGCTCTTCGACCCGGACCTGGTCCGGCACTATCGCGCCGGCGCCGCCGAGTCGGGCTGCAACCAGTGCAACCGCTGCATGACCACGATGGAGCGGGGCGGTACGCGCTGCGTGCTCCACGATCGAGCGGCTTGACGGGCAGCGAGCAGCAGCCACGCGAGGAGCCGCGAGCGGCCCGCGGCTGGCTCGGCTGGGTGCTCGTCGCGCTCGGTGCCGCGGGCGGGCTGTGGCTCGCCTCGCTCCCGCTCGGACGCATGATCCCCGAGCCGCAGGTACGGCGCGCGTTGCTCCCGGATCCGCCCGAAGCGGGCAGCTCCGCACCCGAGGGCGAGCCCCTGGACGCGGCGCCCGCGCCGGCGGAGCCCGGGCCGCGGGCCGCTCCCGGCGCACCGATTCCCGAGGCCGAGGCGATCGACCCGCCCGCGACGACGCCGTCGGCCGATTGGGTGGCCGAGCCGCCCGCGGCACCGCTCGAGGAGGAGCTGACGGGCCCGGACGCGCTGCGCGCACGCCTCGAGCGCCAGCTTGCGATGAACGACCTCGGCTCCGTGCGCGTCGAGATCGTGGGCGATCGCGTGGTGACGAGCGGCTGGCTCGTGCGGCCCGGCGATCGCCAGCGCGTGGCGCTGCTGGTCCGCTCGCTCGCGCCGGGCTTCGTGCACGAGGACCAGACGGGGGACGCCGGCCCGCCCCGAGGCCGGGCGCCGGCGCGCGCGCGTCAGCTGAACTCCGAGTAGGGATCGTCCACGACGTAGCGCCAGGTGCCGTCGGCCTGGCGGCGTACCACCTCGATGGCGCGGCCCCCGATCTCGAGCGGGCTCCCGTCCGGGTTGCGCCCGGTGGCGCGCCACTCGTTGGTGAGCACGGCGAGGTCGCCGCCGCGCACCACCTTCACCACGTTCATCTGCATCCTGACCGGCGCGCTGGCAAAACCCTGGAGCGCCGCGCGGATCGCCTCGAGGCCGACCGCGATGCTGCCGTCGGGGTTGGTCAGGCACGCCTGCGGCTCGTAGAGCGACACGAGGCCGTCGACGTCGCCGCTGCTCGCGTACTCGCCGAACAGGCGGTCGCACTCCTCGGGCGTGCGGGGAGCCGGACGGTCGGGCATCGGTTCCTCCTTCACGGGGAGCCCGGCCGCAGGCCGAGGCGCCGGAGCAGCGCGACGAGCTCGTCGAGCGGGAGCTGGCCGGGGGCCGTCGCGCGGCCCGCGTGGGCGTAGGTCAGGAGCGAGCCGAGCGCGGGGAAGAGGACGCGCGTCGCGAGCGCGGCCTCGCCCATCCCGATCACGATGCGCCCGATCGGGGCCGGCTCGAGCAGCACGCCCGCGAGCGCGCGCACGTCGGCGGCGCCGCGCGCGGTGGCGGCGATCTTCACGACGTCGGCGCCGGCGTCCAGGGCCCGCGCCACGACGTCGGCGAGCACCGGCGGCGCGGGCGTCGCGGCGAAGTCGTGGTGCGAGGCGATCACGAGCCGGCCACGCGCGCGGGCGGCCGGCAGCACCTCGCGCAGCACCTCCCCGGCGGCGAGCTCCACGTCGACGGCGTCGACCGCGTCGAGGAGCGCCAGGAAGAGCCGGGTGCGCTCGGCCTCGCCCGCCTGCCAGCCGCCGCCCTCGGCGGCGATCCGGATCGTGGCGAGCGTCGGGACGCCGGCGCAGCGGGCGAGCACCCGGCGCACCGCCGCCGGGTCGCGGGCGGCGAAGTGGTCGATGCGAAGCTCGGCCACGTCGAGGCCGCGCGCGCGCAGGGCCGCGAGCGCGGCCTCCGTCACGCCGTCGTCGAAGGGGACGGCGATGCGCGCCACGTCCCCGAGCGCGAGCGGACCGATCCGCAGCGGGCGGGGCGGCGGGTGCGCCGTCATCGCCGGCTCACAGGAGGCCCGGCACGAGCGCCTTCCGCTCCGCCGGGTAGTCCGGGAAGGTCTCGCGGTACCAGCGGTGGTGGGTGAGCGCGCGCGGCAGGAGGTTCGCGATCGTGAAGCCGACGAAGACGGCGGCAGCCCAGGTCCAGGCCGCCAGCGCAAAGCCGCACCACTCGAGGATCTCGCCCAGGTAGTTCGGGCAGCTCACGAAGCGGTAGAGGCCCCCGGCCGGGATCCGGTAGCCCGCCTCGCCGGGTCCGCGCAGCCGGCGCAGGACGGCGTCGGCGTGGAGGTTGACGGCAAAGCCCGTGAGGAAGAGCGCCACCCCGGCCAGGAAGCGCGGGTCGCGGACCCAGGCATCGGTGTGGCGCAGGGCGCCGTGGCTGATCGCGTAGGCGTTGAGCGCGCTGTTCAGGACGTTGAAGGCGATCGCGAGCGCCACCGTCAGGAGCGGTGTGCGCCGGGCGCCCACCCGCATCCGCAGCGGGTACACGAAGGCGCGCTGCACGTAGTGGAGCTGCCAGAGCCCGAGCAGGAGCAGGGGGACGAGCCGCCCGGCGTGTTCGCCCGTGAAGAACACGATCGTGAAGACGAGGGGGGCGGGCAGCTCCTGCACGATCCAGGCGAGGCGCGTCGGCAGGCCCGGGCCCCAGCCGGCGCGGGCGTGGCGGCCGTAGGGGGCGGAGACGAAGAAGAGCAGCACGAAGATCGCGACGCTCGCCAGCGCCAGCGTGACCAGGCCCCAGAAGTAGAGGCGTTCGGGATCCACGGCGGGCGCAAGGTAGACCAGCCGCCGTCGCCCGCGCAGCGACCGTTGCCTATCGTCCGCGCCGTGCCCGAAGCCCAGGCGGCGCTCGAAGCGACGGTCCCCTACGCGCGCAGCATCGTCGCCCTCGAGCCGGGCGCCTTCGAGACGATCCGCCGCAGCGTGGCCGCCCTGTTCCGGGTGGCCCACGGCGAGGCCTACCAGCGCCGCGCCGATGCCGAGCCGGACGCCGGCCCCGTGGCGCGCCACCGGCCCCCGAACCACGCCGTCTTCATGGGCTACGACTTCCACCTGACCCCCGCCGGCCCGCGCCTCATCGAGGTCAACACCAACGCGGGCGGCGCGCTCCTGAACGGGCTCCACACCGCGGCGCTGTGCCCGCCGGCCCAGCTCGCCTGCCTGTGCAGCGCGCTGCTGCCGGTCGAGGCGATGCGCGAGCGGCTGCTCGCGACCTTCGTCGCCGAGCAGGCCGCGGCGCACCCCGGGCGGCCGCTCGCCCGGGTGGCGATCGCCGACGAGCGCCCCGGCGCGCAGTTCCTGCGCGCCGAGTTCGAGCTCTTCCGGGCGCTCTTCGCGGCCGCCGGCATCGCGGCCGTGGTCTGCGACGTGGGCGACCTCGTGCGCGCGCCGGAAGGGGGCCTGCGCGTCCGGGCTCCGGAGGGCCTCCCGGGCGAAGCCGTGGCGGACCCGCTCGACCTCGTCTACCTGCGCGACACCGACTGGCGTCTCGACGCGCCGCGTAGCGCCGCGCTGCGGGCAGCGTATCTGGCCGGCGAGGTCGTCGTGACGCCCTCGCCGCGCGAGCACCACCTGCTCGCGCACAAGGGGCGGCTCGCCTGGCTCTCCTCGCGGGAGACGCTCCTGGCACTCGGCGCCTCGCCGGAGGACGCCGCGCTGCTCGCGGCCGTCGTGCCCGAGACGCGCGTGCTCGCCGCCCTCGGCGTCGAGGAGGCCTGGCGCACGCGTCGCGAGTGGGTCTTCAAGCCCGAGGCCGCCTGGGCGAGCCGCGCCGTCTACCGCGGCGACAAGATCTCGCGCCGCAAGCTCGAGGAGATCGCGGCCGCCGGCGGCTTCGTGGCGCAGCGCCGGGTGGAGCCGGGCGAGGTGGTGGTCGCCACCGGCGAGGGTCCCCGGCGCATGAAGTTCGACGTCCGCGCCTACGCCTACCGCGACGAGGTGCTTCTGCTCGGCGCCCGCGCCTACCAGGGGCAGGTGACGAACCTCCGCACGCCGGGCGGCGGCTTCTCGGCGATCTGCGTGGTGCGGGAGGCCGCCGGAGAGGCCGCGCGGTAGCCTCTCCGGACCTGCCCAGGAGCCGTCCCATGAGCGCATCGACCCGCTTCGATCGTGGCTCGCTCGATTGCATCTCGGCCCTCCGCTACGAGCAGGCCGGCTACCCCTATCACGAATGGGCGTGGCTGCGGGAGCACGAGCCGGTCGCCTGGATCGAGCATCCCGACTACGACCCGTTCTGGGCGATCACGAAGCACGCCGACGTGATCGAGCTCTCGAAGCAGCCCGCCTTGTTCGAGAACGCGCCACGCCTCGCCGTGTTCAGCAACAAGCTGCCGCCGCCGCCCGAGGCGGAGATCCACCACCTGCTCAACATGGATCCGCCGGACCACGGCAAGTACCGCAACGTCGCGAGCCGGCAGTTCACGCCGCGCGTGGTCCACGGGCTCCACGAGAAGGTGGAACGCATCACGCGCGAGGTGCTCGACGAGGCTGCCTCCCGCGGCCAGGGCGACTTCGTGCGCGACGTCTCGGCGCCGATCACGATCGCCGTGATCGCCGAGATGCTCGGGGTCCCGGCCCGCGACCGGGGGCTCCTGTTCCGCTGGACCAACGAGGTGATCGCGCCCGAGGATCCCGAGTTCCAGCGCGGGGGCGGCCCCGAGAGCACGCTCGAGGCGGCCCGGATCGAGCTGTTCCAGTACTTCGACGCGATGGCGCGCGAGCGGCGCGAGCGGCCGCGCGAGGACATCGTGAGCGTGGTGGCCAACGGCGCCGTGGACGACGCGGCGCTCGGCGCCGTGGAGCTCCTCTCCTACTACCTGCTGCTGGTCGTGGCCGGCAACGAGACCACGCGCAACGCCATGACCGGCGGGATGATCGCGTTCCTCGAGCACCCGGCCGAGTGGGCCCGGCTGCGCCGCGACGAGGGCGTGCTCGACCTGGCGGTCGAGGAGGTGGTGCGCTGGGTGACGCCGGTGATCCAGTTCTGCCGCACGCCGCGCCGCGACTACGTCCTGCGCGGCCGCACGATCCGCGCTGGCCAGAGCACCTGCCTCTTCTACCCCTCGGCGAACCGCGACGAGGAGATCTTCGAGGACCCGGACGTGTTCCGCGTCGATCGCAGCCCGAACCGCCACCTGGGCTTCGGGGTCGGCGAGCACGTCTGCCTGGGTGCGCACCTGGCGCGCCTCGAGCTGCGCTGCGCCTTCGCGGCGCTGCGCGAGCGGCTGGTCTTCGCGGAACTCGACGGGCCCGTCGAGCGCGCGCGCTCGAGCTTCGTCGGCGGGATCAAGCGGGCGCCGATGCGCTGGGAGATCCGGGCCTAGCTTGGACGGGTGGCGCTGCGCCGCGTGCGGCTTCGCGCAGCCGCGCCCGATCGCACGGCTGCGGGTCGCGACGCTCGCGCTCTACGACGACGGCCGCTTTCCGGGCCGCTCGCTCCTGGTCCTCGACGAGCACGCCACCCTCGTCGAGGATCTGCCGGTCGCGACCGCGCGCGACCTCGCGCGCGACGTCTGGGACGCGGCCCGCGCGGTGCGGGCGGCGGCGGGCGCGGCACGCGTCAACTACGCCGCCTTCGGCAACGTCGTTCCGCACGTGCACGTGCACCTGGTCCCGCGCCACGGGCCCTGGGACACGGCGCCACTCGCCACGCCCTGGGATCACCCGGAGCCCGAACGGCCGCTCGCGGCCGGCGAGGCGGAGCGGCTCGTGGCGGCGATCCGGAGCGCGCTCGCGGTTCCGTGAGCCGCCGCCGCGTGCGCGCCGGAGAACTCAACGCGGTCGCGCCAGCAGGGCCTCGGCGTCGCGGATCAGGGCGGCCACGATCTCGCGCGCCGGCGGCACGTCGCGGATCTGCCCGACGCCTTCACCGGCATAGAGCGCCATCGCGTCGATCCGCCCGTGCGTCTCCCGGGTGGGCGAGAAGACGCTGCCGCGCGGGAGCGCGACCGGCGTCCCCGCGATCCGCAGCTCGCCCACCGGCTCGTCGGGGAGGCCCTCGAGCGCCGCGACCGCGCTGCGCAGCACGCGGTGGGGCGCATCGGGCCACCCGACGGAGAACGTCTCGCAGAGAACGGTGTCACCGGAGCGGGCAGCGAGCAGGGCGGCCACGTAATCCGGGTGCGCGCCCGATTCGGCGCTCGCCACGAAGCGCGTGCCGATCCTCGCGCCGGCGGCGCCGGCGGCGAGCACCGCGGCCAGGTCGCGCCCGCTCGCGAGCCCGCCGGCTGCGAGCACCGGCAGCGCCGCGGCAGCGAGCACCTCGTCGAGCAGCGGCAGGAGGCTCGTGCGGCCCCGCACGTGGCCGCCCGCCTCGGTGCCCTGGGCGATCACGAAGTCGCAGCCCGCATCCGCCGCGGCGCGCGCCTCGTCGCCCGAGCCCACCTGCCAGGCCGCGAGGGCGCCGCCGGCGTGGACGACCCGCACGATCTCCGCATCGGGAGCGCCGTAGAAGAAGTCGACGACCCGGGATCGGCGGGAGGCCACCGACACGACCTCGGGGTCGAGGAAGGGGACCAGGAAGGTGACGCCGACGGCGCCCGGCGTGATCTGCTGCAGCGCACCCAGAGCGGCGTCGAGGGCCAGCGCTGGCATCATGGCGCCGCCGAGCATCCCGAGCCCGCCGGCATCGGCCACGGCGGCGGCAAGCTCGACGGTCGAGATCCCCGGCATGCCGGCAAGCTGGATCGGCGCCGCGCAGCCGACCTGGATGGTGAACGGCGTCTGCACGCACCCACACTGGGGCAGCCCGCGCGGGCTCGCAAGGGCTCAGCCGGCCTGGAGCACCTCGGCGTAGAGCGCCGCGTCGACGTTGCCGCCGGTCAGCACGAGCCCGACCCGCGGATCGCGCGCCCCGGCGCGCTCCCGCGGATCGCGCGCCCCGCCGCGCTCTTGCAGCAGCGCCGCCAGCGGCGCTGCGCCCGCGCCCTCGGCGACGTTGTGGGTGTCGGTGAAGTAGTGCCGCATCGCGGCACGGATCTCGTCCTCGCCGACCGTGACGACCCGCTCCGCGCCGCGCCGGATCACGGCGAGCGCATCGGCGTCGGGAAGGCGCACCGCGAGCCCGTCGGCCAGCGTGTCGGCCGGCGCGGCTTCCACCGGCTCACCCTGTGCGAAGGAGAGCGCGTAGCTCGGGGCCTTCTCGGCGACGACGCCCACGATGCCGGTCGCGAGGCCGAGCGCGTCGCGCACCGCGATCGCGCCGCAGATCCCCGAGCCGAGCCCGATCGGGACGTAGAGCCGATCGAGCGGGCCCGCCTGTGCGAAGAGCTCGAGCGCCCAGCTCGCCACGCCCGCGACGAGCGTGCGCTGGAAGGAGGGCACGAAGTGATGGCCGGGGGCCCGGCCGAGCTCGCGAGCGTGCTCGAGCGCCTCCTGGAAGTCGCGCCCGTGCTCGACGAGCGTGGCGCCGTAGGCGCGCATGGCGGCGTTCTTGGTGGCGCTGTTGCCGTGCGGGACCACGATCCGCGCCGCCAGCCCGGCCCGGCGCGCGGCGAAGGCGACGCTCTGCCCGTGGTTGCCGCGCGTCGCGGCCACCAGCGTGTGGACCGCCGGCTCGCGTGCCGCCAGCTCGCGCGTGTAGAGGAGCCCGCCGCGCACCTTGAACGCGCCGGTCGGGAGGTGGTTCTCGTGCTTCACCACGACGTCGGTGCCGCAGCGCGCGGCGAGCAGCGGCCAGGCGATCGCCGGGGTGGGCGCGAACACCTCGTGCACGATTGCGGCTGCCGCCTCGAGCTCGCCGAGCGCCCAGCCGGTCGCGGCCCCGCTCAATGGGGCGCCTCCCGCGGCTCCGCGCGCCCCGGGCAGCGCGGGGAGTGCGATGGGAGCGCGGGGGGCGGCGCCATGCGCGGACGCTACCACGTCCGGTGCTGCGCTCCCGTCCGGGCTCCCGTCGGAGAGACCCACGGCGGGGCCGGCAACCGGGCTCGTGCGCGGGACGGTACGGAGGCAGGTACGATCCCGCAGCACCCGATCCCGGAGGAGCCATGATCGTCCAGACCGACGCGGCCGCGAGCGCGGCCGACCTGCGCACCCTCGGCGCCTACAGCGCGCGCATGGCCGCCGGCGACTTCGACGCCGTCTTCGACACCTTCGCGCCGGAGTTCCGGACCCACGTGAGCGCGCGCGTGAACCCGGAGGGCGCCGCCGGCGACATCCGCGGCCACGAGCGGAGCTACTGGGCCTCCGCGCGCGCGGCCTTCCCGGACATGCGCTTCCGCGTCGAGCTGCTGATCCAGTCCGGCGATCTCGTCGTCTCGAACTGGACGCTCACGGGCACCCACACCGGCGCGCCCTTCTTCGGCGTCCCGCCCTCGGGCCGGCCCGTCACGATCAACGGCACCGCGATCCTGCGCATGCGCGATGGCAAGGTCGTCGAGCACTGGGGCGGGCCCCACTGCGCCGAGGGCCTCGGCCTCGCCGGGGCGCGCTTCGGCGCGGCCTGAGGACCGGCCGCGCAGGGATCTCCGGGACGTGCGAGGGGACCCGGGCCCTCGACCTGCTCGCCCGCATGGCGCCCGCCCGGTGGCCCGAGTTTGGCCCGACTCCGGGCAGTGTCAGATTGGCGCGGATCGAAGAACCTTCGACGATTCGCGGAGTTGCTTGGGGTGAGCGAGGGGACTTGAACCCCCGACCTCCAGGGCCACAACCTGGCGCTCTAACCGACTGAGCTACGCCCACCGCGGAGCCGGGCAAGCTAGCGCCGGGGGCCGGAACGGGACAGGCCGGGACGGGGCGGCCCGGGGCGAGACGGCCCCGCGGGCTCGAGGCTACCCTGCGCAGGCAGTCAGTCCGTCAGTCAGGAGGGACCCATGAGCCCGCGCTTCGCCTCCATGATCGCCCTGGCCCTTACCCTTGGCGCCGCCGCCGCTCGTTCCCAGGAGCTGTCCGCCGAGCGCGTGGCGACGGACCTCGACGCTCCGATGACCGTGGCGGCTCCGCCCGGCGACGCGCGGCTCTTCATCGTCGAGCGCGCGGGCACGATCCGGGTCCTGCAGAACGGCTCCGTGCTGCCCGGCGCCTTCCTCGACATCCGAGGGGACGTCGAGACCAACGGCGAAGGCGGGCTCCTGGGCCTCGCCTTCGCCCCCGACTTCTACGACAGCGGACAGTTCTTCGTGTACTACACGGCTCCCGACGCCACGGCCGGGGGAGACCTCGAGAGCCGCCTCTCGCGCTTCATCGTGACCGGCACTCCGGCCACCTCGAACGACGCCAACGAGGCCAGCGAGCAGATCCTCTACCAGCTCGACCAACCTGCGGCGAACCACAACGGCGGGACGCTCGCGATCCGCGACGGCTGGCTCTACCTCGGGCTCGGCGACGGCGGCGGCGGCGGCGGGGATCGTGCGCAGGACGACGCCCAGGACTTCGGCAAGATGCTGCGCTTCGACCTCGACGACGTGTCGGTGCCCTGGGAGCCCGAGCACTGGGCCAAGGGCCTGCGCAACCCGTTCCGCTTCTCCTTCGACCGCGAGACCGCCGACCTCTACATCGGCGACGTCGGCCAGAACGCCTTCGAAGAGATCGACGTCGAGCGGGCCGACAGCCCGGGCGGCCGGAACTACGGCTGGGACGTCGAGGAGGGGAGCAGTTGCTACGACTCGAGGCCCGCGCTGCCCTGCGGCGACCCGAGCCTGGTGAGGCCGGTCTTCGAGTACGCGCACGTCGGCTCGGGCTGGTGCAGCGGATCGGTGACGGGTGGCTCGGTGTACCGCGGTAGCGCCTACCCGGCGCTCGACGGCCTCTACCTCTTCGCCGACTACTGCCGCCACAAGATCTGGAGCCTGCGCTGGAACCGGTCGACCGGTGAAGCCGAGGAGGTCGTCGAGCGCACCGGCACGATCGACGTCACGCCGCAGGGCGCCGAGATCGAGGACATCACCGCGATCGCCGAGGACGGCTTCGGGGAGCTCTACTTCGTGGACGCCGGCGGCGAGCTGTTCCGGCTGGTGCCGGAGCCGGGCGCGGGAGCCGCTGCCGTCGCCGCCGCCGCGCTCGGGTCGCTCGCTGCGCTCCGGCGCCGGCGCAACGAACGGGTCCGTTAGGACCTCTCACTCCCAGGCCGGCATCCAGTCGGGATCGATCCCGTTCGTCTCGAAGAGCCGGCGGCCCTCGCGGTCCACGACCGCGATCCGCGCCGTACCGTAGTCGAGGCGGTCGCGGTCGGCGCGGAAGCCCCCGGGCAGGATCACGAACACGATCCGCTCACCGTCCGGCGAGAACTGCGGCATCCACTCGCTCGTGTCGGGCGTGTGGGTCAGGTTGCGCGCCTCACCACCGGGATACCCGACGACGTAGACGTCGTTCGTGCCGCTGCGGTCCGAGACGAAGGTGAGCTCGTCGCGGACCGGTGAGACGCGCGGCGAATGCTCGTCGAGGTCGGGGCTGTTGGTCAGGTTGCGTGTCTCGCTGCCGTCGGGCCGCACGAGCATGAGGTCGGCGGGCGCGTGCCGGGAGGAGCGCCGGTCGAAGGCGATCCAGGCGTCGTCGCGGGTGAAGCGGCCGTGGTCGTCGTAGGCGCTCGTCTCGAGCACGCGGCGCGGTGGCTCGCCCGGCGCGAGGATCAGGAGCTGGCTCAGGCCGCCTTCGATCCGCTGCGCCACGAGGCGCCGGCCGTCGAAGGAGAACGAGGGCCGTGCCAGGAAGGCACCGCCGCTCGCGCTCGCGAGCTGCTGCCGCGTCCCGTTCGCGACGTCGATCTGGGCCACGACGAAATCCCCGGCCCCGGTCTGATGGGAATAGGCGAGGAGCGGCGCGGCGGGCGACCAGTCGAGGAAGTACTCGCTCCGGCCTTGCACGAAGACGGCGGCCTGGTCCCGGCGCGCAGCGGACCAGACCAGCAGGTCCCAGGTGGGACTCCCGCCGGCGGGCCCGCTCAGGAAGGCGAGCCGGCCCGCCCGATCCGACCAGTCGGGCCAGTCCTCGTTGCGGCCGGGCGTGCGGGTCAGGCGCTCGATCGCGCCATCGGAGAGCCGCGCGCGGAAGAGGTCGGTGCCGCTGGGAGTCTGGCGCACGAAGACGAGGCCGTCCGACGCCGCGCCGGCGACGTTCACCGCCCGCGAGCAGCCGAGCAGCAGCACGCCGGTGAGCAGCGCGACGGCGACGGCGCTCGGGCAGGCGGCGGCGGGAGCCATGGCCATCGCCCGATAGCTCCGGCCGCCGGCCCCGTCAACGCTCAGGCAGGCGCTGCGCGCCTCCGCGAGACGACGGCCGCCAGGCAGAGGCCCGACCCGAAGAGCAGGGTGCCCGCCGGCTCCGGAATCGGTGTCACGTTCGTGCCGGATGGGGGTGCGGTGAGCGTGATCGGTGCGCCCGCGCCGTCGCCGAGCAGCGCCGCCGTGATCGTGATCGCGCTCGGCGCCGCGCTCGTCACCCCGAACACGATCGTGGCGAGCCGGACCGGGTCGCCCTGGAGGGCCTCGAGCGCGGCCGCCGGGAGGAGCGAGAACCCGGCGAGCGAGAGCGTGCCGCTGCCAGCGATCGCCTCGGCGCTCGCCTCGGCCGGGATCGCGCCGAGCTCTACGTCGAAGCTCACGCCGGTGACGGCGAGCGCCAGCGGGTCGAAGCCGAGCGTCACGTCGAAGGCGCCGACGACGGTGCCGCCGAGGTCCGCGACGAGCAGGTCGACGCTGAACGAGCCGCCCGGCACGGGGCTCACCGCGGGCGGCGAGAGCCCGAGCGAGACGGCGCCCGCCGGCGCTGCCGCGAGCCAGGCCGGGACCGTCACGAGCGCCGCCGTCGCGAGCACCGCCGCCCGCCGGCAGCGAGCTCGCACCCCCAGGCTCCGGTCCTGCATGTCGCGTCCTCCTCGAGTGCTCATCGCCGCCTCCGCAGCCACGCGCCGAGCGGCACGAGCGCGAGTACCAGCTCGGCGCCGACGCCGCACGACGGCGCCGGCGCGCAGTCCGGCCGGTCGCAAGAGAGGGTGCAGCGGCGCGCGTCGAGCACGGTGATCGTGCCGTCGCCGTCGGCGTCGCGCGGGTCGCCGGGCCCCGCGGCGGGCGAGCCGCGCGCCGCGAAGATCGCGTCGAGGTCGAGGCGGTCGACCGCCGCGTCGCCGTTGGCGTCGCAGGTGCGCGGCGCCGGCGTGTCGCCGGTGGCCACGACCACGAGCTGGTAGGTGAAGGCCTGCTGGTGGGGTGCGGAGGCCGGGCTCGCGAAGCCGCTCACCTCCACCTGCCAGGTGCCGGCCTCGCCCGCGCCCGCGCGTCGCACCAGGTTCGAGAGCAGCCCCGGCCCGGCGTCGTCGTCGGCGGCGAGCTCGCTGCCCGCGCGCCGCAGCGCGAGCACGGAGTCGTGGAGCTCGCCGCTCCCGGGCTCGAAGACCGACACCGTGACGAGGTCCGAGGCCGCCACCGGGAGCGAGAAGACGTCGCGGTCGCCCGGGACGAGCGTCCCCGTGACCACCGCGACGGCCCCGCCGAGCGGCTGCGCGCTCGCGTCGGAGTCGTTCGCGCCCTGCGTGCCGGGCGGGGCGTCGGCGTCCGGCAGCGCGCCGGGGCCGGCCACGGCCGCCACCAGCCGGTAGTCGAAGGGTGCGCCGAAGTCGCCGTCACGGGCGGCGTCGGGGGCGCGCGTCACCGCGACGGTCCACTCGTCGTCGGCGGCCGGCACGAGCCCGAGTCGGGCGAAGAAGCCCGGCCCGCCGTCGTCGTTGCTCGCGATCTCCGTGCCCGCGCCGTCGAAGACCACGAGCAGCGCATCGTGGAGCTCGCCCTTCGCGTCCTCGAAGAGCGCCAGGCTCAGCGGCTCGCCGGCGCGCACACCGAACGCGAAGTGGTCGATGTCGCCGTCGCCGAGCGTGCCGTCCACCACGGCGACCCCGCTCGGCGCGAAGGCGCCCAGCGCGAGGCCGCCCGAGAGCGAGGGCGCCGCCGCGCGGTCGTCGTTCGGCTCGGGCTCGGCGCCCCACGCGGCGCCTGCCGTCACGGCGAGCAGACCGATCCCCAGCCATGCCCGTCCCGTCGGGATCCTCATGCCACCTCCTCCACCGGGAGCGCGTACACGTCCACCGGCTCGTCGCGCCCGCGAATGGCGACGCCCGGGCGCGCCACGAAGCGGGCGCAGGCCTCGGGGCCCGCCGCCGCCCAGGTCGGGCCGTCCAGCACGATCGCCGCACCGATCTCGCGGGTCAGCGCCTGGAGCCGCGCCGCGAGGTTCGTGGTGTTGCCGATCGCGCTCCAGATCAGGCGGTCCACCGCCCGGAGGTTGCCCACGTAGGCGGGGCCGGTCGCGATGCCGACGCCCACGGCGAGGCGCCGCTCCGCCGCGCCGTCGAGCGCGAGCGCCTCCATCGCCGCCCCGATCCGCTGCGCGGTCTCGACGGCGGCGCGCTCCTTGGCGGGAAGCTCCCGCGGGGCGCCGAAGACGGCCATCATGCCGTCGCCGTTGAACTCGACCACCGTGCCGCCGCCGGCTCGCACCGCGGCCGACACCGATTCCGTGTAGCGGTTCACGGTCGAGAAGACCTCGCTCGCGCCGAGCGGCAGCGCGTAGCGGCTGTAGCCGCGGATGTCGACGAAGAGCACCGTCACCTCGCGCTCCTCGGGCTCGAGGGCGGCCCCGCTCGTGATCTCCTCGGCCAGCGTGCCGGGCACGTAGCGGCGCAGGCGCTCGTGCATCTCGCGCTCCTGGCGCTGGCGCTCGGCGTCGGCGAAGCGCTCGAGGGAGCCAGCGGCGCGGTCCACGATGGTCTCGAGCAGCGCGCGGTCGGTGGCCGTGAAGACGTCGCCCGAGCCCTTCTCGCCGAGGCAGACCACGCCCTCGAGGCGGGGGCCCACGCAGAGGGGCAGCAGGACCTCGACGCCCATTGCCGCGAGCGCGGCGCGCTCGGCGGGCGCCGCCTCGTCGCGACCGAGCTCGACGGTGCGCACCGCCTCGCGCTGGCGCGCGAGGCGCGCGACGAGCGTTCCGCCGGGATCGAGCGCCGGCGCGATCGCGCGCCCGTGCGCGAAGACCGGCACCAGCGCTCCGTCCGTACGCGCGTAGATCGCCGCCGTGGCGAGCCGCAGCAGCGTCTGGAGCCGCTCCCCGAGCAGCGTCAGGAGCTCCGAGGGCTTGCTGCAGCGGGCGAGGTCCGTGCGGAGCCGCTGCGCGTCCTGCTCGAGCGCGCGCCGCTCGGGGAAGAGCCAGTGCCCGATGCGGCCCTCGACCCGGGGCCGGCTCGCGAACACCAGCCCCGCGACGGCGAGCGACACGCCGGCCTGCGTGAGCGTCGGGTCGACCACGCCGGCGCCCGTGTGGGCGAGGCGCGGCGCGAGCCCCAGGAGGCCCGCCAGTAGCAGCACCGACAGCACGGTGTAGGACGCGGCGGCCGTGATCAGGCGGTCGACGTCGAAGAGCTGGTGGCGCGTGAGCGCGACGGCGAGTCCGATCGGGATCGCGATCGCGGTGGCGAGCCCCGCCTGGTAGAGCCACCACAGGCGCGGCTCCACGAGCGTGAGCACGCTCCCGGCGAGCGCCGGCACGAGGCCCACGTAGAAGCCGAGCAGCACCCACTTGATCTGGCGCCGGCCGCCCGCGCTGGCGCGGCGATAGCGGGAGGCGAGGACGACCAGCATCGTCACGATCCAGGCCAGCGTCGTCGCGTGGTTGAGTGGCAGGCCGATCCCCGGCGAGAAGGGCGTGGCGAAGGCCCACGAGGTGAGCGCGACGGCGACGACCGCGAAGCCCCAGGGCGCGAGGCGCGCCACGCGGTCGTGGCGGGCCAGCTCGTCGGGCACCAGCAGGGTCAGGCGCAGCGTGAGCGGGAGCGCCACCGCCATGCCGAGCCCGAAGGCGGCGACCGCCGCGTAGGTCTGGGCGGGCGGGCCGCCCCAGAAGTCGGTCCAGTTGAGCGCGTAGCCGGTCGCCGCGAGCAGGAACAGGCGCGCGGTCGGGCCGCCGCGCAGGCGCCAGAAGACGAGGGTGCCCACCGTCACCAGGGCGAGCGCCATGAGCGTCTTGCGCCACGGGTACGGGACCGGGCTCAGGTGCAGGACCGTGCTGCCGGTCTCGTGGCCGCGCGCGTAGCGGACGGGCACGGCGAGGCCCCCGGCGGCCTGCTGGTAGACGGTGGCCACGAAGCCGAGCGCGCCGAGCCCGCGCGCGTCGGCGTTGCCGATCCGGAGGATCCGGTCGCCTGCCGTGAGCCCCGGCGCGTCCTGCGCGGGGCCGTTCCAGAAGCCGCGCACGCGCGGATGGTGGGTCTCGCTCTCGGCGGCGTGGACGTAGGTGGGGATCCACGCCAGCTCGCCGCGCAGCATGCGGTCGAGGTGCAGGAGCAGGCAGACCCCGAACACCCCGAGCACGCCGGCGAGGAAGACCCGCTCGCGCGCGCGCAGCCGCTTCACGGCGCCGGCGGCGGAGGATCGATGAAGCCGATCCCGATCTTGAGCTGGCGCACGCTCGCGAGCGCGTCGCTCGGGTCCGAGTGCTTCGACCACTGGGTGTTGTCGACCAGGCACTCGTCGCTGCCCGACGCCGTGCAGTGGTGGCAGGCGGCCGGATCGGTGCACGCCGGCACCTCCTCGGCCTCGAGCACGACCGGCACCTTGCCCGGCTCGCCGAGCGCCGCGGCGATCGCCGCGGAGGCCGCCGGCGGCAGGAGCGCGAAGCGGATCTTGTAGTCGGGCGAGGTCTCGAAGCCGTTCACCACCGTGGTCTCGAAGGCGCCGACGTTCCAGTCCGGGATGCCGGCGCCGCCGGGAAGCTGGCCGTCGAAGGAGCTCACGCTGTCCTGCTGCACGCCCTGGTAGGTCTCGGCGAAGGTGAAGCGCTTGCCGTTGCGGGTGAACTCGAGCAGCAGCGTGTAGCTGCTCCGGCCGGGCTGGCCCTCGCAGCCGGTGCAGGGCGCCGCGGGATCCCCCTCGAGGAAGGGGTCGGCGAGCGGCAGCACCGGCGCGAGCACCGTGTCGGCGATCACCGTGAGCGACCCGCGCGCGACGAGCCGCGCCCCGCGCACGCCCGAGCAGGTCCCGGTCGGAGGGCCCGTGTTGCCGGGTGTGTCGCACTCGGCGTCGTCGACGCAGACGCCGCCCTCGTTCGGCGGCCCCTGACAGACCTCCACCTGCCCGAAGGCCGCCACCACCGCCTCCTTCCGGCTCGCGGGGTCCGGATTCCCGGCGCTCGCCGCGCCGGCGAGCCCGAGCGCGAGCGCCAGGGCGGTGCATCCGATCCGTGTGGTCCTCATGCGGGCCCTCCTCCTCTCGCGGGGCGCGCTCCACGCGCGCCCCGTGCCGAGCTCGACAGGACGATCGCGAGCGCGGCCCCGAGCGGCGCGTCGCCCGCACGCTGCGCGGGGGTCACGGCGTGCGAGCGCCACACCTCCGCGGTCAACACCTCGGCGCCGCCGAAGCGGCTGCGTGCCACGACCCGGCCGTGCGGGTCGATCACGGCCGAGAAGCCGGTCGTCGTCGGCCGCAGGAGCCAGCGGCGGCTCTCGATCGCGCGCAGGCGCGCCGCGCGGAGCTGCTGCTCGGCGCCGTCGGGCGCCTGGAACCAGTGGTCGTTCGAGGGGTTCACGAGCAGCTCGGCGCCCGCTCGCGCGAGCGCGCGCGGCACCTCGGGGAAGAGCGCCTCGCCGCACAGGAAGGCGCCGATCCGGGCGCTGCGCAGCGGGAGCGGGTGCAGGGACGCCCCGGCCGTGTAGGGCCCGTCGGCGGCGACCCAGCGCGAGCCGAGCGGCGCGGACTCCGCGAAGGGCACGAGCTGGGTCTTGTCGTAGCGGCCGCGCACGCGTCCGTCGGCGCCGAGCGCGAAGACCGAGTTGTAGTAGCGCGTACGCCCGTCGGCAGGCTCGTAGTGGTTGGCGCCGGTCACGAGCTCCACCCCGAGCGCGCGGAGCTGCGCGCGCAGGTGCGCGCCGGGGGCGCTCCGCTCGGCGAGGTAGAAGTCGAGCGCGAACTCGGGCCACAGGACCAGCGCGGGCCGCGCGGGCATGGCCGCACGTGTGAGCGCGAGGTAGCGCTCGAGGTTCGCGCCCGCGCGGTGGCGATCCCAGCCGCGCTCCTTCACCACCGCGCCCTGTACGACGGCCACGCGCAGCGGCTCGCCCTCGTCGAAGCGCTGCGCAAGCCGCCCGTGGCCGTAGAGCGCCGCGAGCCCGAGCGCTGCGAGCGCCCCGGCGAGCGCGCGGCGAGCCGGGGGGGCGCTCGCTCCCTCGCGCAGGACGCGCGCGAGCGCCATCGCGCACCCGGCCAGGAGCGCGCCGATGCCCCAGGGCCCGGCCAGGTCCGCGAGCTGCGCCAGCGGCTCGGGCGCGCCATAGGCGAGGAGCCCGAAGGGGCTCCGGATCGGCGCGTAGCTGCGCCCGAACTCGACGAGCGCCCACGCGGCGCCCACCGCCAGCGCCGACGGGGCTCTGCGCCGCCAGCGCCACGCGAGCCAGGCCGCGAAGGTCGCGACGAAGGGGCCGACGGTCAGGAGCCCGATGCCCGCGAGGCCGAGCGTGGACGCGACCGGCCCGAGTCCGAAGTAGGCGCCGAGCATCCGCGGCAGCCACCAGGCGACCCCGGCGGTCGCGAGCACGGCCCACCCGAGGCCGAGCGCCGCCGCGGCGAGAGGCCGCAGGCCGGCGATCGCCCAGAAGAGCTGCGCCAGCACCCCGGGCGCGAGCCAGCCGAGGTCGAAGGGCGGGAAGAGCAGGGAATAGAGCGCCGCCGAGCTGGCACCGGCCACAAGGCGTGCCGGCATGGCGTCCCTGCCGAGCGCATGGCGGGCCCGCGCGGGCGCGATCGCGCCGGCGGACCAGGTACCGATCGCACGGGTGCCGATCGCCATGCCGGAGCCGACCCTCCCTCGTACCCCGTGACTTCCCTGCCCACTGTGTGGCGTGATTTCGCAGGTCCGTGGCAAGAACTCACGAAGATCCCCAGGACGGGTCGCGTGGATACCCGGCGTTGCACGCCGCGCCCTGGGCTAGGCTCGCCAGGCGGGTGCGCCCCGGTAGCTCAGCTGGATAGAGCAGCGGATTTCTAATCCGCGGGTCGGGGGTTCGAGTCCCTCCCGGGGCGCCAACTTACGGCGGAAGACGCGCCCACCGACACGAGAAGTAAGGCCAAAGGAAGGAGAGGCCTGAAGCTGCGGCAGCTCGCCTGTCGGGGATGATGCGGAACGCCTTGAATGGGAACCCGGAAAAGTAGTCCCGGTTCAGCGGCGCGCGCCCGGCTGCGAAATAGGCGAGTACTCGATCGGCAGCCTGATCCGCGCTCCGGATCAGCTTGCTCGCCACTCCGCCGCCGCCCACATCTGAGCTCGCGTAGGCCATCGTGATGCCCTCGGGGAGGTAGAAGCCGCTGGCGATCGGCTCCTCGCGCGCGTTGATCCCAGAGAGCGCGGAGAGGCTCGAGTCAACGATCATCGCGACGCGGCCCGTCGGCAGCAGCCCGTCATCCCGGAGCTGCCGAAGTGCCATGACCCAGCCGACGCGCTCAGGATCCTCGGCGACGTCGACAAACTCCAGGCAGTAGGGCACACGGTATGCGACGGCCGGGGCTCCGTTGGCAGGGTCGATGGTCCGGCTGCCCAGGACGATCCCTGTGACCGAGAGCTTCTGGTCCTGAATGACTCTCGTGTTGGTGTCGACTGCCAGGAAGGCGTCGTAGTTGACGCGCATCGCTCGGTCGGGCGAGGCCTGGAGACTCGGCCCAGGAAGCGGGGTGCGCGCGACGACCTTCGGTCCCTTGGGGCGCTCGTACGACACCTCGCTGTACATGTTCTTGACGGGAGTCACGAAGGCGATGTCGCCCGTAAGCGGATCGACTCGCACCTCGATCTCGGAGACGACTCCATCGGTCCTTGCGTACACCCATCGGTCGCGCGGCTTGCTCTTTCCCTGCTTCCGCTTCCTCCGCGACTTGCTCCGACCGCGTTGGGCCTTTTTCATGAGCTGATACAGTAGCGTGTCGTTGGTCGCCTGAAGGGAGCGCCGATGAATGCCGTGATGGCGTACCTCAATGCGAATCAGGGAATCCTGACCCTCCTGTTCTCTGCGGTGGTGGCTGCGTCAACGCTCGTCTACGCGATCCTGACTGCGAGACTCGTCAAGGAGACCCGGCTCCTTCGGGAACTCGAAACCGAGCCTGCGGTCGTGGTCTTCATCACGCCGAACGAGCGGTTCCTGAACATCGTCGACCTTGTGATTCGGAACGTCGGTCGCGGGACAGCCGTTGGCATCACCTGGGAGGTAGTCCCAGCGCCGAACCTGCTCAAGCAGCATGGAGTCGAGATACACTCTTTGGAGTTGCTTAACGGACTCTCCCAGCTCGCCCCTGGGCAGGAGATTCGCACCACCTTTGGCAGCTCCTTCGACCTGCTCAAAGAGCCCGTTGTCCCCGCGATCAAGGTCAGCGCCCGGTTTCGGAATGCACTCGGGCGGACCTTCGCGCCGAGCTTCGCTATCACGCCGAAGCAACTTCAGGGCATTCGCCGCGTCGGTACACCCGCCGAGGATGAGATCGCAGCCGCGGTCAAGAAGATCGCGGCGAGACTGGGCTAGGGAGTGGTCAGCGGGCGCACGAGGGCGCCCCTTACACCCCCGCGTCCGGATTGCCTGGCCCACAGGCGAACTTCAACTGCTGTCGCAGGTGATCACGGAAATGGAGTCGTACCTCCACGGGACGACCTCGTTTGTGGCGCTCGCCGTTCTTGTACGCGCGAACTTCTGAGTGGGCGTAGTTATCCGGAATGGGGTCGTGCTCGACCTTGAACGAGTAGGTGTCAGTAGTACGCGGCTTAGGCACGAAGGTGGTAGTCGGCGGCACTTCGGAGACCAGGAAGTACCAAGACTCCCAGTCCTTGCGGGGCCCGACCAGAACCTCGGGCGGAGAGCTGTACTTGCCTCGATTCACCGAGAGATCGGGAAACCGAATAGAGCTCACGTTGGGAGAGCGGTCTTCCCCTTCCCCCTCGATGTCGGCCGGGTCCACGGCGTAGTAGAGGCGCTCGTCCGGGTCGAAGTGCGGATCGCGATCAGGCGGCGGGCTCGTCAAATGAACTCGTGGATCTGCTTGATGGCATCACACAGGCCTGCGTCCTCCGCCGCAATGCTTGCGACCACAGGTCCCTTTCCTCGCTCTGACAGAACGAAGCCAACTTCTCCACTGTTCAGGAACTCAACGGCGGCATACCGCGGTCCCGATCGGAAGTTGAACGTGATCCCTTCTTCAACCGAAGGAGAGATGCTGCTCGGAGCGAACTCTGCATCAAGCAGCAGAGCGAGAAACGATCGCGCCGATGTCAGAGCCTCAGCGTTCGGCGGAGCAGCGCCCTCGGGATCCCAATCGACCCTCAGGGTCGCCAACTCCGTAAGGCGATTGAAGAGATCCGGCCAGGGTGTGGTCCCGGGATTGAGGTCAAGGAGGCCGCAGAATGGGTCCGCTCGCAGCGACGCACTGGATGCAAACAGAGCCTGGTGAGCAAGTTGAACGGCACGCGCCACCAACGCGTGCGCCTCGGCCCGAGCGGCATAGTCGAAGCACAGGTAGTCGGCCGAGTCCGTCGCCCTTCCGCCGAGAAGCGGGACCCGCCGATCCTCTTCTTTTTCTGCTACCGCTGAGCTGAGACAGGGTTGAAGCGTCACTGATGCCTTCCTTCCTTCAAAGCACGGAGCAAGTCGATCTGCGTGCCCAGCCAGTCCCGCAACGCCACAGCCGTTGCGAAGTCCAACACCGCGCAGATCTCGACCTCGCGAACCGGCCCATCCCGGCTAACCCGCTCATCGGCGAGCTCCGTGCCGAGCTTGCCCTCAGGCGTTATCGCTTGGACCGTCACTCGAGGGATGGGGAGACGTTCCGAGTAGAGACTCATCTGCACGTAGCCGGAGGGCGTCACTCCGCCGTGCGCCCCGTCCACGTGGACTACTCGGAAGTCGCTGCTCTTGATGTAGTGGAAACGAACCTTCGACGGTCGGGCGGGGTCGGAGGCTTCGGTCACGCGGCCCTCCATGGCACGCTCGGACAGAAGTATTCCCCGCGGGGAAACTCCTGTCAAGAGCGCATGATATAGGGGCCCAACCGAGGAATGCCACCAAGTCCGCAGAACAGGTCCGGCTACGGTCCCCCCTGCTCCACCCGGTCGCGCTCGGCCAGCAGCGCCGCGAAGTCCGAGTCCCGGTCGCCGGCCAGCCGCGAGTAGGCCGCGTGCATCGCCTCGCCGGGCTGGCGCTGCTCCTCGGCCATCCCCTCCAAGATGGTGTCGAGGTCGCGCAGGCTCATGGGCGGCCTGCCCAGGCGGGCGGCGGCCTCGCGCTCGGCGCGGTCGCGGACGCGCACGTTGTGCAGGCGGATCGCGTCCCGCTCCTCGGGCGTGTCGTCATCGACGCCGGGGAGGATCGGCTCGCCGCCGACGTCGCGCAGCGACGCGGGCAGGTCCGCGGCGGCGCGCTTCATCAGCACCACGCGGGCGCCCTCCTGCGCCGGCCGGTCGACGGCGGACAGCTCCTCGATCTTGAGGCTGCGCATGACGCGCCTCTTCCGCTTGGTGGTGTCGGTGGCCTGCTGGGTCATCGTCGTCTCCTCCGTCAGGGGGCGGCCACCGCGAGCAGCGGCTCCGCCAGCGACTCGCCGCGGTCGAGCGAGCGCTGCCAGTCGCGCGCGACGGCGACCATCCCGAGCCGGCGCACGTCGCGGTTCCAGGGGTCGCGCAGCCGGGCGACGAGGCGGTCCTCGGCGAGCACGCACGCCCAGAGGGCCTCGCAGGTCGGGACGATCGCCGGCGGGCGCGTGTAGAGCCCGTCCTCGAAGATCGGCACGAGGCGGCCGGTCACCTCGCGGCCGGCGCCGCGCTCCGGCAGCTCGCCGCGCGTGAGCACGAGCAGCGCCCAGGGGTCCCCCCCTCCGACAGCGCGAGCCGGTAGAGCGTCAGCACCGACGGCCACCCGCCGCGCGACTCCCGCGCGACGCGCGCCTGCGCGTAGCACCGCCACGTGGCGGCGCCGACGGCGCCGATCGCCCCGCGGCGCTCGGGAGACACGGCTAGGGCGCCGCCTTCTCGTGGCCGCCGCCCGCGCGGGCGCGTCGCTCGGCGAGCACGATCTCGGCGGTCTCGGCGAGGTAGGCGGCCTTGGCGAGCGCGGTCAGCCGCTCGTCGCGGTCCGTATGCAGGCGCGACAGCGCGGCGCCGATCGACTCGCCCCCGCGCGCCTCGCGCTCGGCGAGGTCGCACATGCTGTCCTCGTACACCTTGTGGCCGAAGCGCGGCGCGGCGCCGTTCGCGCTCTTCGTGACGCGCGCGGCGTCGGCCAGGACTTCCTCGAGCTGGGGCATGGTCGGGTCTCCTCCTGAGGGGGTTCGGGGCGGCGGCGCTAGGCGGCCGTCGCGGCGTCGGTCTCGTCGGGCGCGGGCCGCTCGGGGAGACGCCCGGGCACCTGCAGCGTGCTCCGCTCGTATTCGGCGAGGCGCCGCCAGTGCGTCGCCGTCGGGCGGTGGAGCTGCAGCGCGGCGCCGAGCTCGTGGCCGGCGGCCCAGACCGCGCGCTGGAGCGCGTCGGACTGCCGCCGCGCGAGCAGCATGGCCATCTCGTCGAGGCTCGCCGCGCGCAGCGCGGGTGCCAGCTCGGCGCCCACGCGCGCGTGCTGGGCGACGGCGGCGGCCAGCGCGCCGAGCGCGGCGTCGACCGCGCTGGCGGCGTCGAGGCGCCGCTTCGTCAGCTCCTGCGCCCGACGGCGCGCGGCCTCGCGCTGTTCCTGCTCGACGCGGGCGCGCGCCTCGTCGACCCGGCGCTGGGCGTGCAGCAGCGCGGCGGCCAGCTCGGCGGCCAGGCGGTCGGCGCGCTCGCAGCGCTCGCGTGCCGTGGCGGCGGCGCGCTGGTCGCCGTCGGCCACTGCGATGGCCAGGGCGTCGAGGGCGGCGGCGCTCTCCTCGGCGGCGGAGCGCGCGGCCTGCTCGATCTCGGCCAGCCGGCGCTCGGCCTCGGCGACGGTGTCGGTGCTCTTGCGGAACATCACGGTCCTCCTCCTACGCAGCGACTTCGGCGGCGGGGTCGTCGACCTCGCGCCGCAGCGCGAAGCGGTTGCGGCCGAGGCTCGCCACCGGGTGCCGGTAGCGGAGCGACTGCATCGCGGAGCGCAGCCTGGGCAGCGGCCAGCCCGTCGACTTCGCCACGCGCGCCAGGTCCACCTCGGGCGCGACGCGCAGCAGGTCGAGCAGGTCGAGCGTCAGCCGGGCGCGCTGGCGGCCCCAATAGCCGCGCTCCGAGTAGCGCCCGGGCAGCACCTCGTAGGCGCCGGGCGCCGCGAGCCGGATGTTCAGGTCGCGCCGACGCCGAAGAGCGTTGACGCTCCTCATGACCCTCGCCGGGCTCGCGCCGAACAGGCGGCCGGCGTCGCGCTCGGGGTCGACCGGGCCTACGCGCAGGCGGGCCAGCACGCGGGCCTGCAGCGAGCCCGGGCGCGGAGCGGGCGGCCGGTTCGGGAAGAGACCGGGGCGCAGCTCGTAGCGGCGAGCGCCCAGGGCGACGACGTTGTAGCGCATCGACACGCACCCATTCTCGGCAGTGGCGCAGCTCACGCCGCGGCTTTGGAAGCAGCACTTCGCCCAGGCCCCGCTGCGCTCGCTCCTCGACCGCACCTGACCCAGCCGCCTTCCGCTCGCCCGCGCAAGGACGCCTCAGGCTGGCC